>PEXF01000031.1:516-2976 GCA_002779205.1 Candidatus Hydromicrobium americanum | reverse complement strand
GAAATCTAAGAGTCACGAATGCTATATCCGGATTTTCTTTTATTATAGAAGCTTTGCCTACAGCTTGAATTGAGACCGGTTCTTCCCCAAGCCAATAAAAAATTGTTCCTAAATCATGTGAGGCAAGGTCCCAGATAACAGAACCGTCTCCACGATGAATTCCAAGATTTACACGAGTGGACGAAATATAATATACACTGCCAATTTCATTCTTGTCCAATAGTTCTTTAATTTTTACAACAGCAGGAGCATATTCAAAGATATGACCTACCATAAGTGGTAAATTGTTTTCCTTGGCAAGCTTAACAAGTTCCTTGCCTTCTTCAACGTGACCAACAAATGGCTTCTCAACAAAGGTAGCTTTTTTAGCAGACAAGCTCTTTTTAGCCAGTAAATAATGCGAAGGTAGAGGAGTAACTATGAATACAGCTTGGATAGTTGGGTCATTAAATATTACCTCGCTATCTTGAATAGTTTCTATTCCAGAGTATTGAATAGACAGACGCTCAAGATTTTGGGAATTCAAATCACAACAATATTTTAGGTCCCATCTACTATCTTCGTGTAAAACTCTTATAATATTTGGTCCCCAATATCCACATCCTATAACTGCAGATTTTATCATATGCCTTACAAAATAATATAATCTAAAAATTTAAAAAGTCAAGTTTTTATTTAAATAGTTCTCTGTTCGTTAGTATTCCTCAATCCTCGTTCGTCTTGTGGCTTTGGTCTTGTGGCTTGACGCTTCTTTTATGTTCAAAAAACTTGACGAAAGTTTTTTTATGATGTAGTTTTATATAATGGGATTTGTGATTTTCATATCAAGTTTACTGCTATCCATAATAATTCTTTTTCCTCTTGCCAAGAAATTTGAAATAAGAAAAAAACTCTCCTGTTTCGGAATCCTTGTTCTTGGGTGCCTTGTTGGTTTCAGCACTATTTTAGTATGGGCAATTCATGAATTGTCTATACGAACAATATTTCTTTTTGAATTAGGGTTTTTAATTTTATTTACTGGAATTATTGGATTATATAGATTTTACAGAGACCCTGAACGAATACCACCAAATAGAGAAAATATAATTCTTGCTCCTGCAGATGGATTTATTAAATATATTAAAAAGCTCACAGTCCACAGTTCACAGTCCACAGATTTTATTGATGCTCTCGACATAGGTCAGAGTTGGCTTATTGGGATTACAATGACTTATCTTGATGTTCATATTAACCGTAGTCCTATTGCTGGTAAAATATTATTGGTTAAACATATATCAGGCAAATTTTTGTCATTAAAAAAGGAAGATGCGCCAAACAAGAACAAGCGAGTAATATTAGTGATAGACAATGGAAATTTTAAAATAGGATTGCAGTTAATTGCCTCAAGGATGGTGAGAAAAATTTTAGTGTGGGTTAATGTAAATGAATCTGTTGAACTTGGGAAGCGTATAGGCAAGATTGTATTTGGTAGCCAAACTGATATTATAATACCCGAACTTCCTGAGCTTAAAATAAATGTGCACGAAGGCAAGCAAGTATATGCTGGACTCACTGTGCTTGCAGAATACCAATAAAATTTCAAATGTCAAAATCCAAATATCAAATAAATAACAAATGTCAAAACTCAAATTCCAAGTTTTTTTATTATATTTCCTTTGGCATTTGGGATTTGAAATTTGGATTTCCTTTGGCATTTGGGATTTGAAATTTGGGATTTATGAATATCTGTATGGTAGTTCATGCTTATTATCCACACGATGAATCCAGAGTTCAGAGAGAAGCTCTTGCTCTTTTAGAAAAGGGGCAGGGGGTTGATGTTCTTTGTTTAAGAAAAGGGAAAGAACCACCTCACGGGTACCACAAAGGAGTAAACTTTTACAGACTTCCTGTAGGAAAACAGGTTAGCCCAAATTTAATTGGTTATCTTATAGAGTATGTTCTCTTTTTCTTATTATCAAGTTTAAAATTGACTACTTTATTTTTCAAAAAACATTATAGAGTTATTCAAGTTCATAATCCTCCTGATATACTTATATTTGCAGGACTTATTCCAAAAATATTTGGTGCACGGATAGTTCTGGACATTCACGACCTTGAGCCCGAACTTTATTCAGCAAAATTTAATATAGGAATGCACCATCCCTTTGTTAAATTACTTCTTGTAATTGAACAACTATCTTGTTGGTTTGCAGACCGAGTTTTAATAGTTACAAATATTTGGAGGAAGAAACTTTTGAAAAGGGGTATTGATGAAAAGAAATGTAGTGTATTGATGAATCTCCCCGATGAGAGCATATTTAATTCTATATCAATAAAAAGGAGCAATACATACTTTAATCTCATATATCATGGGACCCTCGTAAAGAGGTATGGTGTTGATGTAGCTATAATGGCTGTGAACATCCTGAAAAATAAAATCTCGGAGATAAGACTGAATATTATAGGCGAAGGAGAGAAGTT
>PEXF01000031.1:0-390 GCA_002779205.1 Candidatus Hydromicrobium americanum | reverse complement strand
TAGATTAAATGACTTTACCCGAGATATATTAAATACAAAACTACTTGAGTATGTCGCTATGCACATACCTGTCATAGTTTCACGAACTCCTGGTGTAGAACATTATTTCGACAAAGAAATGGTAGCGTTCTTTGAGCCAGGAAATGCAGAAGAACTTGCTTCTCGCATCCTATGGCTCTATGAAAACCCAGGTGAGAGAGATAGACTCGTAGCTAATGCAAGAAAGTTTTTTGACCATCATAGATGGGCGCAAGAGAAAAAAAGGTATTACCATACCATTTTTTCTTAAAAACATAGGAAACTACAACACGAATGGACACGAATGAAACAAATCCCACGAATAAATAAAAGAAAAATAGTTCTACCATTCGTGTATTTTCGTGTAATTCG
>PEXF01000038.1:307-3108 GCA_002779205.1 Candidatus Hydromicrobium americanum | reverse complement strand
AAATCTTCCTGCTTTTTCTAATAATTTTATTCCTGATAATTCAGATTCCTTTAGAGGATAAAATATTTTAGTTAAATATTTAAAATCTTTCTCAATTTTTTTAACTTTTGCCAATTCTTCTTCTTTTTTCTTTGCAAAAAAACTATCGGTGCATGCTTCTTCGGGTAATAATCCATTGACAATAAGTGCACTGGTTTTAATACCTAATTTAAAAATTTCTTTAATGCTTCTTTTTGTTTCAAGTATTGAAGAATTCTCTGGTTTCAGGACAAAGATAAATGAAGTTTTGTTTTTATCCTGAAGATATGAAATCGCTTTCTCATATTTTAATTTTGCACTCTGTAAAGATGCCCCGGGGCCTATACAGGTTGAAGTGCTTTTTTGCAGTGTTTCACTCCAACCGGACGGAAGCTCCAGGAGCCTAATTGTATGCCCGGTAGGGGCAGTATCAAATATTATAACGTCGTATTGCGGTTCATCCATATATTCTATAAATTTATTAAAAGCCGCTACCTCTTCAACACAGGGGCTATTTAGCTGTTCTTTTATTACTTGAAGACTTTTTTCATCTAAAATCTCCCGCATTGGTGAAATGATTCTTTCCCTGTATTCATCTGATGCAATGTTAGGATCTATTTCAATTGCAAAGAGATTTTGAATGCCATTAATTGAGGTAACTTTATGCCCTATTTCTTGTTCAAAAATATCTCCAAGATTTGGAGCAGGATCAGTTGTAACAAGTAAAGTTTTGTATCCCTTATCGGCAAGCCACAGCGCTGTAGCACAGCTCATAGTGCTTTTACCAACCCCACCCTTGCCGCTAAAAAATATATATTTTGTTTCATTTTTCTGTTTTGGTTCTATTAATATGTTCATTTCGCTTAAACCCTTTCCTTAACTAATTTCTTACAGTAATATTTTTAACTAATTCTTCTTTAAGCTCATTAAATTTAGGATACCTCGTTTTGGCGATAATTTTTCCATTAATTGTAGTTATTGGAAGAATTTCCTGTCCATTTTCTTTAACCAATTGAAAAATTTCCTTATTTTCCAGAAACATCTTTACATCAAATGACAGGCTTGCTCTTATAATTTCTAAATCACTGAACTCCTTATTTATCTTTTTTAATGTTTTGTTAAATTCTATTAGTTCCTTTTCCGGTTCGGGACCACAAACTCCTGTGGAACAGCACATCGCTCCTTCATATATAATTAAATTATTTCCTGACATCTTAATACCTCCTTAGCTTATGAAATTATAATAAACTGGTTTACCAACCTGTCTGTTTTTTAACATCTCAATATCCACTTAGTGCAAACTTTCCGAAAAAGCTTTAGACATATGCTTGAGCTTTATATTTTTTTTGCTTTTTCAGCAACTATTTTTAAAGGTTGGCTGATGCATTCTTCCATGTTAGATATATCAGCTGAAAAAAACTTTTCCTTGCGCAAATGCTTTTTGAAACTTTCAAACAAATTTTCTTCAATTTTATTCTTTGGCTCAGTAAGAGAATAATAAACCCATGTGCCTTCTCGCCTGCATCTTACTAAACCTGAATATCTTAAAATAGTAAGGTGGCGGGATACTTTAACCTGGGGAAGTACTAATGCCGCCTCAATCTGGCAGACACAGAGTTCTTTCTCGGAAAGTAAAACCACAATTCTCAAACGTGTTTCATCCGCAAGTGCTTTAAATAAATCAATATATTGTTGCATTTTTCTCCTATATACTTATAATCGAATATTAGCATATAATAACCATAAAAAATAAAAGTGTCAAGAAAAATATCGCTGAATGTTGACATATATTAATTGAGTGGGGCCTTTATTGACTCTACTAAATCTTTCCATTTGCATACTGCAGATAAATCTTTGTGAACTAAGCCCCTTTTATGATCAATAAGCTTCTATTTACTTATAAGAATGATACACACAATATTTTAATTCCACTTAATATTGGAGTAAAATAAAAATATATTTTATAAGAGGTATTAAAATGGAAGAAGAGAAAATTATTCTTGACTCAAAAAAAATTTTGGAATTGGAAGTAATAATTTTGGATAAAGACAAAGATGCTACTTTAAAATTCTTAGAGGAATACATTTATAGACCTATTAAAAAAAGAAAAGAAAGCCATTGTTAACGGAGAGTATAAAAGATTCTATTTAACACTCTAATTTTATAAATTGTCTTGAAAGAAGATAACTCAATGATTTTTTCGTTGGTATTTCTCCTTTAATTTTTCAAGGAGCTCCTTAGCTTTTTCCAGAGCTTCTTTTTCTTTATCATCTTCCGGAACTGCCCACGGCATGGTAACACGCCAGGTAATTTTACCGCTCAATGGTTCTTCAGGATATGCCCCAATATCATATAAACTGTAACCTCTAAACTCAACCGGTTCCTCCTGATAACAGGACCAGACAGCTTTTCTAATTACTTCCGGATCGCCCTCAAACTGTAGATCAATTAAAGTTAGCTGTTTTCTAAACCTTTCAACAAATTCTACAGGAATATTATATAAAAAAGGATGTGGTGAATTAGTTCCGATTATCTTTTTTTTGTTGTCAGTTCCATTTTTAAATAATGACTTTAAGGCTTCACCGGTTAAATGCCCTTCAGATTCAGGACCGCCTAAAATTAAATATCTAATATTTGGATTTGCCACAATATTACAAATTATTTTTTCAAACCCAATATTTTCTGTCTGAACTGTTCCCGATAGAGCCGCGCCGCTTTCAGCCCCTACTCTTACAAGTTTTGTAAGCTCCAGTGGTATTTTATCAGCTTCACAGTTTAAAATT
>PEXF01000038.1:0-239 GCA_002779205.1 Candidatus Hydromicrobium americanum | reverse complement strand
ATGTGGTTTTACTTTTAACATATTCTTTCTAAAAATCTTTAAAAAATTATATTTTTAAGTCTATACCCTGCCAGATAAAATAAACAGAAAGCAATATTAGTACTGCTCCGGCAACTTTTTCTATAATATTTTGATATTTAACCAATACTTTCATATTTTTTAAGAGCCCTGTAAAAGTACCTACTAAAAGTAGTGGAATACTTCTTCCAATTGCAAAAGTGAACATAAGTAACATTCCA
>PEXF01000162.1 GCA_002779205.1 Candidatus Hydromicrobium americanum | reverse complement strand
GACCCCGAGTTAACTAGTTAGAACCAGCTGATGGGACTCACTTTCTTTCATTTTTTCATTATTTATATTTTCAAATTCTTCCGGGGGCATGTACCCCAGGGAAGAATGCAGTCTTTTCCTGTTGTAGACTTCCTCGATAAAGTATGGGATTCTACTTACCACTTCCCGGTATGTCTCATATTCAAACATATAGACTTCTTCAACTTTTAGTGTCCTAAAAAATGACTCAATCTTGGCATTGTCATACGGGTTGGCCTTGCCTGACATGGATATTTCTATACCATTTTTTTCAAGGACCTCTACATAATCTACCGAGCAGTACTGGATGCCCTGGTCGGAGTGGTGTATAAGGTCACCCGTATTTCTCTTGGATATGGCATCAAGCAGCGCTGCAAGTGCAAGACCTGCTGACAGTGTCCTACCCCCAGGCCGTATCCCACAACTTTACGGCTGAAGCCGTCAATTAGGGCTGCCAGGTACACAAAAGAGGTGGCAATCCTGATATAGGTGATATCTGCATGCCATACCTGGTCAGTTCTATAAGGCACAAGGTCTTCAATGAGGTTAGGGTACTTCTTTAGGCTGTGAGCCGAGTTTGTGGTCACCTTAAAGGACTTTTGTGCTCTGCAGAGGAGGTTTTGGCTCCTCATTATCCTGTAAACCCTCTTGTGGTTTACTTTAAGGCCCTGACGGCGTAATTCTGCAGTAATCCTTCTGTAGCCATATGAAGGATACTCAAGGGCAATTTCTTCTATCCTATCAGCAAGATCTGTACCATTGGGCCTGCTAACTTTGGGCTTGTAGTAATAAGTTGGTCTTGAAATACCCACTATTTGGCACCCCTCTGTGACTGTTCCCAGTCTCTTGAGGTTACAATCGATAAATCTTCTTTTTTTTCCTTGGTATTTAGATCACGGGCCCTTTTTAGCATCTCATTTTCTAGCGTCAGCTTACCAAGGAGCCTTTCAAGCTCCCTTACTCTCAACTCAAGTTTTGCCATATCATTTGAACTTACATTTTCAAAGAACTTACCGGACTTATAGTCCTTTTTCCACCGGTTGATTATTACCGGTGATATCTTATACTCTCTGGCTATCTCTGCCTGTGTTGCTGAACCCGATACAATTGACTCTACTACCTGCTTCTTAAAATCATCACTAAAGCTTCTTCTTATTCTCATCTGATGAGACCTCCTATCTCTAATCTCTTTAGTCTCATCAGCTATTCTATCCTATGCTATATTAGTATACAATGTGTCTAACTGTAGGGGTTCACCCCAATTCTACCTAAGCTTAGTACCTGTGACCATCATACTTCTTAGCTAGATAGTACATGCTAATGATTAAAATTTAGCCCTTTGACCGTCTTTCTGGTATTATCTATATCGTTTTTCATTTCAGTAATTATTGTATCTGCTCTACCCATGCGTTTCCAATCTTTTAAGTTATTTTTTATCACTTGGAAACGTTCTTTTTCATAACGTCCCAGTGGAGTTATTATGGTATGGATTGATTTGCCATTCTTTCTGTAGTTGTGTAGTATCTGAATATATTTATAGTTTCCAGAGGAATTAATTCTTAAGAACATGGTTATTATTTAAACCATTACATAGAGGATAAAAGAGAGATATAAAATACATTGGCATGAATGCACAAATTTATAAATTTATATTACTGCACAACTTTCCTAGTCCTATTAATCTATACTCTAACAATTAACAATTTTATTTTATAAAAATAATAATATTTTTAATCGGTTTACACCCATAAATAGAGAATTTACGTGGATATTTAAATAACAGAGAATAAAAAAATAAAAAAAATAAAAAAGTACTTGACGTAATTTTTTTTTAATATTAATATACATTTGTAATAAAATAAATCAAATGTATATTTTACCCAGTTAATAACATTAATATTAAACACATGAATATTAATATTACTAATGATAATAATAAAGTAAATGATTTAGAATATAAATCCATACTTGCCAGAAAAAAAATTATCGAAATTACAACCAGGTGTGAAAGCGGACACTTGGGAGGATCTTTATCCTGTATTGATATACTTATAGCTTTATATTTTAAAATCCTAAAACATAATCCTTTAGATCCTGATTGGGAATTAAGAGATCGTTTTGTCCTGTCAAAAGGACATGCTGCCCCTGCGCTTTATGTTGTACTTTCCATGTGTGGATATTTTCCTGAAGAAGAGCTTTCAACTTTTAGGAAATTAAATTCAAGGTTGCAGGGACATCCCGATAGCAAGAAACTTCCAGGAATTGAGATATCTACTGGTTCATTAGGGTTAGGCTTTTCTGCAGCAGTTGGTATGGCATTAGGATATAAATATGATGGGATAAAAAGCCATATATTCTGTCTGCTTGGTGATGGTGAATGCGATGAAGGGCAGGTGTGGGAGGCAGCGATGTTTGCATCTCATAATAAATTAGAAAATATCACAGCAATTATTGATAGAAATGGATTTCAAATAGATGGTAAAACTGAAAATATAATGAAATTAGAGCCCCTGGCTGATAAATGGAAAAGTTTTGGATGGTTGGTAAAGGAAATTAATGGTCATGATATTGACCAGATTATTAATTCGCTTGAACAAAGCAGAAGGTCAAGATCAGCAATAATTGCAAATACAGTAAAAGGAAAAGGAGTGTCCTTTTTAGAGAATAATAACAAATATCATTCTAAGCCTTGTAATAATAACGAATGCGAAATAGCACTGGAAGAATTAGATAAGAAGCTTTCGGTGATTAAAAAAAATAAAAAAAATTTTAAAAAGAACTATGAATTTTATTAATTATTCGTATTAAGATTTTTATTTTTATTTATCCTTAAATTTAAATGGAAACAAATACAAAACAATTAGAAATGAAATCTACAAGAGAAGCTTATGGTGAAGTCCTTGTTGAATTGGGTAAGAAGTCTGAAAAA
>PEXF01000087.1 GCA_002779205.1 Candidatus Hydromicrobium americanum | reverse complement strand
CTGCAAATAAACCATTAAAACAAAATAAAGGCACTTATCCAATACCATTTAAATGATTAAATTTAAGAAAGGGCTTAATAAAACTAAAATTTTTTTAAGTTTCAGTACTCACATGGTAACTGATACTTACGCCAGCTTTATAGTGGGGCTTATCCCTATACTGGCTGTTAGGCTGGAACTTTCTCTTTTTTTGGTGAGTATCTTGTCTTCTGTAAACTTTATTTCCAATAATATCACCCAACCAGTATTCGGATACCTTTCAGACAAATACGGCATAAGATACTTCATGATTGCAGGACCGCTGGTTGCCTCTATATTTATAAGCGTTTTGGGAGTATATCCTAATTACTGGTCTATTCTGATCTTTTTATTTTTAGGAAATCTGGGAGTTGCTGCCATTCACCCTCCTACTGCAGCCACGGCCAGTCATGTGGGAGGAAGCAGAAAGGGTTTTATAAATTCTATAATATCTTTTGGGGGGACTGTTGGTTTTTCAGCAGGTTCATTATTCGTTATTTTAATCATAAATAAATTGGGCTTTAAATTTACCCCTCTCGCCGCTATCCCGGGAATAATTATGGCTCTTGTTCTTATAAAATTTGACTCGTCCATTTTCATGAGTGGAACTAAAAAAATTGAAGTGAGCTTTACCAAAAAAATTAAAAGATTAAAAAAAGCAAAACTAGGTTTGCTTTTACTAATAATATTTGCTTCTTACTCCAGAGATTTAACTGTTCTATCAATGTTTACCTTTATGCCTCTGTATTTTACCAATCAAGGAGTAAAACTTATAAATTTTGGATATATAATCCTGGTTTTTATCATAATAGGAGGAATTGGCGGCCTTTTTGCCGGTTACTATTCGGATAAAATAAGAAAAAGAACTATGGTAATCCAGGCCGGACTAATTATATCTATCCCTCTTTTCTATTTAATATTCAAAGTACCTCTGAGCATGTCAATAATTTTATTTATTCTAGCCAGTTTTTTTGCTACTTCTACTCTGCCTTTATGTATCAGAGTGGCGCAGGATATATTTCCCGGTAACGTAAGTCTTGCCTCTTCTATGGTCATGGGTGTAAGCGGAGGAATTGCAGCAGCTACTGTTATTCTTGTTGGTAAAATTGCAGACAATATTGGGATGGTAAAGACTATAAACTACGTCTTAATAATACCAATTCTGGCATCTGTGCTGTTATTTTTATTCCCGCTGGTAAGATCAAAGTACAGGTAGCAAATTGAAATTTCTGTCAGTGCTGCCATTACCCTTATCTTGCAAGTATTAATATTTCCAGAACATCATTTTTATCCAGTCTGACAAAATTGCCCCTCGGTCCCCCTTCTGTACATTTTTCAGCCATCTCCTCCAGTCTGTCGTAAGGAATATTTGCTTCCTTCAGGGTGATGGGCAGTCCAATTTTTTTATAGAATTCTTCCAGCCTCTTTATTCCTTCCAATGCCACTTTTTCGACATTCTTAAAGTCGGCTTCCACATTCCACACTCTTACAGCAAATTGTGCAAATCTTTCCACATCCTGTTTGTATACATATTTCATCCATGCCGGAAAAATAATAGACAGTCCTGCACCATGGGCAATATCATAAATTCCGCTAAGTTCGTGTTCTATACCATGTGAAGCCCAATCTCCAATCCTTCCTGTACCCAGTAAGTCATTATGGGCAATAGTACCTGCCCACATAATCTCGGCGCGAGCATTGTAATAGTCCAGTTTATTTAAAACTAAAGGTGCGTTATCAATTACCGTCTTTAATGTAGCTTCACACAATCTGTCAGTAAGATCAACATTTTGAACTTTTGTAAAGTATCTTTCCATTATGTGTGCCATTATATCTGTAATACCACATGCAGTCTGATAAGGAGGAAGGGTATAAGAAATCTCCGGATTCAATATGGCAAACTTTGGCCGCAAAATTTCATTTTCGAACGCTCTTTTATACAATCCTTCCTCTTTCGTGATCACTGTAAAAGCACTGCTCTCACTACCGGCAGCAGGTATGGTAAGGACTACACCCAGAGGAATAATTTTCTCTGGTACTGCTTTTCTGGTATAAAAATCCCACACATCCCCCGTGTAAGTAACTCCTGCTGCTATTGCCTTGGCCGAATCAATTACACTTCCCCCGCCCACAGCAAGAATAAAATCAACTTTCTCCTTACGGCAGATATCTATTCCTTTTTTTACCAGGCCTAACCTGGGATTAGGATGGACGCCGCCCAATTCAATTATTTCCAGATTGGCATCCTTTAATGATTTTAAAACCTTATCATAAAGTCCATACTTCTTAAAACTCCCCCCGCCATAGTGTAATAAAACTTTACTGCCGTACCTGGCCGTTTCAATTCCTACCTGATTTTCAGTATCTTTTCCAAAAATTATCCTGGTGGCATTTCTGAACGTAAAATTCTCCATTTTCCCTCCTAAAAACATAGGTATAATTGTATATTCGGGTTATAGCTTCAAGATCACTTATATTAGCTTCTCTTATTTTTATTTTTTTATCTTTCTCAGTTTTCTTCATGAATATTTGAAATAAATATAGCTCATTAAGACCACTTTCTATAATGAAAATAAATCCTGAAATCTACTTTTTGTTCTATGCAAAATTGTTTTATTTCTTCTTCAACCTTGTCCCAATATTTATTTTTAGTAAAATATTATTTATCTTTATTTTCTATAAGATTTGTTCCATATGATACTAAACTTGAACCACAATTGTTACAATTCTTTTCATACCAGCTGAAAGGTATGCCGCAGTTACATTTCCATTTACTTCGTTGTTCTTTTATACATATTTCTTTTGCGCATTTATCATTTTTATTTATTGGTTCTTTACAACCTGTGCATTCCTAATCACTGCATAATCCACATACTAAGCCACGGTAAGAAATTGTATTTTCAAGATTTTCCATTTTTACCTCTCTAATGAGAAATAATTATTACTGAGTTTTAAACACAACTCTTAAATAGTTCATTTTATTCTATATTAAATTAAAAAACCTGCAACAATTATTAACCAAAACAGAAACTGAGTTAAGGATATGTAATCATAAGGACAAAAACATTAGAACAGCACAAAGATACCCCCAAGTAACAAATCCAAAACTTAAAAA
>PEXF01000071.1:1627-3099 GCA_002779205.1 Candidatus Hydromicrobium americanum | reverse complement strand
AGCCATCAAATGTTTATTATAATCAACCCCAGGTAATGCTGGCAAAAAAGTTATGCGAGATTACCGGATTTGGAGAAAAGGTATTCTTTTCTAACAGTGGTACCGAATCTATCGAAGGAGCCATAAAGCTGGCAAGAAAGTATTCTACCGATAATTACAATTCTTCACGGTACGAGGTGATAACATTTAAAAGGGCTTTCCATGGAAGGACACTGGGAGCGCTGGCTGCCACTGCACAAATTGAAAAACAAAAACTATTCGAGCCGCTGCTTGCCGGATTTAAATATGCTGTGTTTAATGATATGAATTCCGTAAAGGAATTAATTAACGAAAATACCTGTGCTATTATAATTGAACCTGTTCAGGGGGAAGGCGGAGTTTATCCTGCAGATAAAGAATTTATGAAGGAATTAAGGAATATATGCAATAATAAAAATATACTGCTTATACTGGATGAAATACAGACAGGGTTTGGCAGGACCGGGAATATGTTTGCATACCAGAATTACGGTATCTACCCTGATATACTGGTGGTGGCTAAGAGTCTTGGAGGTGGAATGCCCATAGGAGCAATTATTTCCACAGATAAAATAAGCGCCAGTTTTGGACCCGGCACACATGGTTCAACTTTTGGTGGTAATACGGCATCCTGTACTGCTGGACTGGCAGTGCTTGATTATCTTGTAGAGAATAATTTGCCCGAGAAATCTATGAAGTTAGGCCAGTATTTTATAAAAAAATTAATGCAGTTTAAAAAGAAATATTCAGTTGTAAAGGATATTAGAGGAATGGGTCTTATGATTGGAATGGAATTTAATGAACCGGCTGCGGAAAAAATAGTATCGGATGCTCTTAAAGATAAACTTGTTATTAATAAAATATCAAGTAATATTTTAAGGTTTCTACCTACGCTGGTAATAACCAAAAAGAATATAAATATACTTATAAAATGGCTGGATTCAAAAATCAAGGAGATATAAAATGAAAAAAGATTTCTTAACATTGAAAGATTATTCAAAAGAAGAAATTGAATATCTGCTTGATCTGTCAGGTAAGATAAAAAAAGATAAAAATTCATACAGTAAAGTACTTGAAGGCAAAAACATAGCAATGTTGTTTGACAAACATTCCACCAGGACAAGACTGTCATTTGAAGTTGGGATAAACCAGTTGGGTGGGAATTCAATATATCTGGATTCCAAAAATTTACAGATAAGCAGGGGAGAGACTTACCAGGATACGGCGAAAATTTTTTCAAGGTATCTTGACGGTGTGGTTATAAGAACTTACAGCCAGGAAATTGTAGATATTTTTGCAAAATATGGAACCATACCGGTAATAAATGGACTTACTGATATTTATCATCCATGCCAGATACTCGCAGATATGTTAACATTAAAAGAACTGGGGCTGTTAAATAAGGATCTTAAATTTATATATATTGGAGATAGCAATAATGTAACAAATAGCCT
>PEXF01000071.1:0-1565 GCA_002779205.1 Candidatus Hydromicrobium americanum | reverse complement strand
CTCCGGAAGAAATAATCGAATATGCAAGAAACCAGAAAGAAGGAAGCAAACTTAATTTAGTGCATGATCCAGTCAAGGCAGTAAGTGATGCAGATGTTGTTTATACTGATGTCTGGTTAAGCATGGGAGATGAAATAAATAAACAGAAATTAATGGATCTTAAAAGTTACCAGGTAAATTACAAGTTATTAAAATATGCAAAAGAAGAAGTAAAAGTAATGCATTGCCTGCCCGCTCACAGGGGCCAGGAAATTACATCGGAGGTTCTGGACGGTAAAAATTCTATTGTACTTCAGCAGGCAGAAAATCGCCTTCATGCCCAAAAAGCATTATTGGTTTATTTATATGCTAATAAAATTTAAAAGATAAAATCAAATATAAGATGGTAAAATGAGCAGAATTGAAAGAATTAGAGCAATAAAAGAGATAATAAGCGGTAAAAAAATCTCTTCTCAGGAAGAATTATTAAATGAACTGGCAAAAAGAGGGTATCGTGTTACACAATCGACTATTTCCAGGGATATAAACCGTCTGAGACTTGTTAAGACCAGGAATTACAAACAAGAAGAATATTACTCTATTGAAAGTAGAACGATAGATGGAAAAATTTTTGATCCGGAAAAATTTAAGTCAAAATTTAAGGAAAGTGTAATATCAGCAAAAAGAGCAGACAATATTATTGTGATCAAGACTTTTCCTGGTGAAGCTCAGGGAACGGCGGCGATAATAGATGGCATGAATTTTGTGGAAATACTGGGTACAGTTGCAGGTGATGACACTATTATTTGTGTTGCAGATAGTAATGATCATGGGGAAAAAATATTGAAATTAATGCAAAATCAATTTTAATGAAAATTACCAGTAATATTTGAATTTATATAGTTTTATATTTAAAAAAAATGAAAGGAATAAAAAAAATGAGTGGAAAAGTAGTATTGGCCTATTCTGGCGGACTTGACACTTCAGTTTCCATAAACTGGATTAAAAAAAAATATAATATGGAGGTGATCGCTGTACTAATAGACTGCGGCCAGCCTGAAGATTTAAAAGAAGCCCGTAAGAGGGCACTGGATATAGGAGCTATAAAATCTGTAATAGTTGATGCAAAAGAGGAATTTTTAAATGATTTCATTTTTCCATCAATAAAGGCAAATTTAAAATATGAAAAAAAATATCCGCTGGCAACAGCGCTTGCAAGACCGCTTATAGTCAAAAAATTGGTGGAAATAGCAAGAAAAGAAGGAGCAAAAGCAGTTGCACATGGTTGTACTGCCAAAGGCAATGACCAGGTGAGGTTTGATGTAGGGATCAGAAGCCTGGCACCAGATTTTAAAATAATTGCCCCTTTTAGAGAGTGGAGTATTTCAAGGGAAGAGACAATTAAATATGCAAAAAAATGTGGTATTAAGATTAATGTAACTAAAAAAAGTCCTTACAGTATTGATGAAAATTTATGGGGGAGAAGCATCGAATGCGGTGCTCTTGAAGATCCCTGGAATGAACCACCTGATGATATTTATATATGGACAAAAATAACAAAAATAACTGGTGAATCTGAATATATA
>PEXF01000166.1 GCA_002779205.1 Candidatus Hydromicrobium americanum | reverse complement strand
CCTTTTCAAGCATTTTTACTTCCATTACACTCTTAATGCTTGTTTCTAAATCAGTGCTATATGTTGTTAGCCCCTCTTCAACATCTAACATAATTCCGTTTAATATAAATGATGAAACCTTAGTACCAATTGCTCTGCTTGCAAATAATACTGTGTCTAAAAGCTCGGTTCTTGTTGTTTGAAATTTCATTCCCACCTCTTTTGAGATATTTAAAATATAAACATATTTTATTATATATGGTATTTAATTTAAATAGCCAGTAATAGTTATAATACCTGTTAGAAATGTTAGTATTTTAGAAAAAAGGGAAAAACAACACAAATAGCGGTAAGATAACTTGTTAATAAAGAAGCTGGAAGCTGTTTAAAAACTAGAAGGAAATGGGGAGAAAGAAAAACAATCTTAATTTTGAACCATAAATAAAAGTTTATGTTAAAAACTTATAGGATTATTAAACAGATTTTAAACAAAGAGATTTCTAATTAGATGTTTTTATCTTATTGGTAATTCCCTGAATCTGCATATAGACATTTCTGTCTGTTTTGATTAGGTCAGATATTTTGGAAATAGCATATATCACCGTAGAATGATCCCTGTCCCCAAACGATTTTCCAATTCTCGGTAAAGAGCTGCTGGTAAGCTCTCTTGAGAGATACATTGCAAGATGCCGGGCATGTGATATAAACTTATTTCTTTTAGCGCTTAGAATGTCATTAATAGGTATTGAGAAATATTTTGATACTTCTTTAATTATTGTTTGGATGCTTGTTTTATGTTCATTATCATCGGGTAAAATATCTTTAAGGATGTTTTTAGCTATGGTTAAATCAGGCTTAGATTTTGTCAAAGAAGCAAATGCGACTACCCGCGTAAGGGAACCTTCGAGCTCTCTGATATTGGAGGTTATTTTTTCAGCTATTAGGTTTAGTATATCATCGGAGACGGAAATTTTTTCTCTTTCAGAATATTTTTTTAATATTGCTAGCCTGGTCTCCAGGTCAGGCGGCGTAATGTCAGTTACAAGCCCCCATTCAAAACGGGACCTGAGTCTTTCTTCCAGAGTGGCGATGTTTTTGGGAGATCTGTCACTGGAAAGAACAATCTGGCGGTTGGTATCATGCAGGGCATTAAATGTATGAAAGAACTCTTCCTGGCTGGCCTCCTTGTCTTCAAGAAAGTGTATGTCGTCAACAAGCAAGACGTCATTGTTTCTGTAGCTCTCTTTAAAGGCAAAAATATTTTTATACCTTAAAGCATTAATAAAATCGTTCAAGAATCTTTCTGCTGAAACATATTTTACAGTTTTATTGGGGTGCAGTTGCAGCGTATATTGTCCGATTGCATGGAGCAGGTGTGTTTTCCCAAGCCCTACACCACCATAGATGAAAAGTGGGTTATAGGTCTTTCCTGGCTTCTCACTAACTGCAAGAGAAGCTGTGCAGGCAAATCTATTACTATTGCCAACAATAAATGTATCAAAGGTATACTTTGTATTAAATGTGGAATTTTTTATTTTTTTGTTGGGATAGTCAGCACTTTCAATAGATTCATCAATATATTCATCATAATACCTTTCGGTACTTTCTAAACTGTCTGGAGTTGCAACAATTTTTATTTTGCATGAGCTATTGATTACTTTTTTTATTGAACCAGACAGTAGGTTTGAATATCTTGATTCGAGCCATTCTTTGGCGAAAGAACTGCCAACCGAAACAGTTAAACAGTTTTTTTTTAGAGACAGTGGTGTTATATGTTCAAACCAGGCCTTGTATGTAGGAAGATTAATCTTGTTTTTAATATCTTCTAGAGTATTTTTCCAAATGTTTTCTAGATCTGCCATAATACTCTAATATTAAATATTATTTGAATAATATTCAAGGTATTTAATACCTTTTTTAGATAATCTTCTTTTGCCGCTACTGCTTGGTGTTAAAAGTTTGTTTTTTTCTAAGTAAATTAACTCCCTATATGAAGTTGAGAGACTAAAACCAAGTTCCTTGGCTATTGTTGAAGGTCCAGCCTCTTCCAATTCTAGAATTACAAAAAGAATTTTCTTTTGTCTGTCAGATAGTATCTTACCGTTAAATTTATCAAGACTATCTGTTTGAGTCTTTTCCTCACTCACGGTGTCGGAAGGCAGTTCAGCCGCAGGTTCGCTGCATGAGCCCTGGACTTCTTCACTCTTTTCAGTTAATCCTAATTTCAAGGATATTACCGTTCCCCTTTTTATATTATCTTTAACATCTATAGATCCTCCAGAAAAAGTGATCGTCTCTTTTATTATTGGAAAACCAGAACCAACTCCTCTTATGTACTCTTTCATCTTGCTGGTGGCAGAGGTATACCCCGGAAGGAAAGCTTTTTCTTTATCTTCAATTCCCGGCCCCTGGTCTGTTACAATTATATGGTTTCCGCTGTCAAGAACGGTAATTATCACTTCTTTAAAATCTGCATGTATCAAATTCTCTATTATCTCTTTTATTATAGTATAAGGAATCCTGCCACCAATTTCATGGGATAGATTATAAGTCTTCTCAGATGTTTCATTTATAAAATTATTAATATCATTAAAGTTAAGGTCAATAATCCTTGGAATGCTTCGCATATTATCATAAACAGCAATTCTAACGGGTA
The DNA here is from genome assembly GCA_002779205.1 of Candidatus Hydromicrobium americanum. GTDB lineage: Bacteria > Actinomycetota > Humimicrobiia > Humimicrobiales > Humimicrobiaceae > Hydromicrobium > Hydromicrobium americanum. Next base: position 1,419 of record PEXF01000166.1, on the reverse strand, counting down.
TGTCCATTATATTTCTATTCGGGTTACCCGGACTAGAATTATTATTTAATTTAGCGCTGTCACCTGACATGGTAAAAGTTGAATTTAATTACAACTAGATTCTAATACTGTAAAAATATATTAAACACAGCAGATACTTTTCATTTTCTTTCCAAAAGTTTCTAGTTTTCAACAGATTAATAATAATATTTTAACCGAAAAAAAGCTACTAAATTATATGGTACATTTAATATGTTAAAACCTTTTGACATACAATATAGTGGTATTTTTTAAGTTTTCAACAGTTTTTTCAACAGGTGTGGAAAAACCCTTTAAATTTTGAAAAGCTTATAGAAAAGCACACTATACAAAATAGAAAAAAAATAAATTTTTCATAGAGGGTTTTCAATAGAACAAGTGTTTGAAGAAACAAAAGGTCAAGAATGAAAAATTACAAAAGACTGGTAAAAATTATGCAGCACTAAAAATGCCGGTAACCCCTGTTGCGTCATCTAAAAAAGTATCTGAAAGCCTATACCTTGATATTAGTAAAATTAAAATGTATAATCTACTACTTAACTGAAAACAATAATATATAGGTTAGGTAAAAGATGAAAAGAACATTTCAGCCAAATGTTAGGAAAAGAAAAAAAATTCATGGTTTTAGAACAAGGATGGAAACAAAAGCAGGCAGAGCTGTAATTGCCAGTAGAAGAAGAAAAGAGAGAAAGAAGCTTTCAGCTTAAAGAGTAAAAGGAAAGATTAAAATCAAGTTTGAAACACTTAAAAGAAGAATTGACTTCTCAAGAGTAATAAAAGAAGGTACATACAAGAAGGATAAATATTTAATAACATATCTACTTAAAAGAGCTGAATGTAATGGTGTAGTAAGAGTCGGTTTTGGAATAAGTAAAAAAATAGGTGGAGCTGTTATAAGAAATAAAATTAAAAGAGTTTTAAAGGAAGCTTTAAGAAAAGTTGATATAGAGATTTCTGAAAATTTGGATATTTTACTTATTGCCAGGAAGGAAATTGTCGCAGTTGATTTTTGGGAGATTAAAAAGATACTGGAAAATAGTTTGACCGCATTTCTTACCAATTAGCTATGAGCAATAATTAACCTTCAGTTTTTAATTGTGAAAAGATTACTAATATTTTTAATTAAGATTTATAAAAATTATATCTCGCCTTTATTACCGAAGAGCTGCAGATTCTATCCCACCTGCTCTGAATATGCAATTGGAGCGATTTTTAAATACGGTGTATTAAAAGGTAGTATTAAATCTATGTATAGGATTTTAAGGTGCAATCCTTTAAATAAAGGCGGGTATGATCCTTTAAAGTGAACGGAAAGGTTTATTAAATTGAATCAAATATTTCAAATGCTAAGGCCGCTACAGAATATACTAGAGTACATAGTAGTATTTTTATATAAAAACG
>PEXF01000084.1 GCA_002779205.1 Candidatus Hydromicrobium americanum | reverse complement strand
TTATAAATACTTGTTACACAAAAATGTAAACAATAAAGTATCAACAATTTAGGATTTGATTTTTAAATCGAAGAATGTGCCACTTGTTAATAATTTAAGTATTATTAATACAGTTTATGGCATCCTTGAAACTTTCGATTTTAAAGAACTCACTCCTTGCCCTGCTAATACCTCTTGTTCCTTTGAAAATCCAGCACAGGTGCTTCCTGAATTCCCTGACTCCTTTATTTTCTCCCTTAAAATGAATTAAAAACTTCAGGTAAATTTTTGAAAACTCCTTTTTCCAATCTATACCGGGATTAAATTCCGGGTTTATTACTCTACCACCATTGCCAGTGATAAATATTAACATATTCATCATAAGCCATAATCTACCTTTTACCGCTCTGCCTATCATTATTCCGTCACAGCCGGTGTAATCCAGTATCTCCTTCGCTTTCAGAGGAGAATCTATATCACCACTTACTATAACCGGAATTTTGACTTTCTCTTTTACTTTTTTGATCAATCCATAATCCACATTACCTGAGAATCCCTGCCTTACCGTTCTGCCGTGAATTGATATAGCGCTTGCCCCACTGCCTTCGGCAATCTTTGCTATATTTAAGATATTGATATTATTACTGTCCCAGCCAATTCTGGTCTTTACAGTCAGCGGCTTTTTTAAAACTGAAGACAGCCCGGTTATTATTTTTTCAATTTTAGTTTCATCCTGGACCAGATATCCTCCACTTCTAGCTTTTAGTATCTTTGGAATCGGACATCCCATATTGATATCTATAATGTCTGCCCTGTCTTCAATCTGTCTGGCTGCTTCAGTTATTATCTCCGGATCTGAACCGAATATCTGCAGGGCGCATGGTCTTTCATAATCAGTAATATCTGTCAGTGTCAGGCTCTTCTTATGCCGGTAATAAATGCCGTAGCTTGTTATCATTTCAGTGTATGTAAGGGCTGACCCAAAAAACCTGGCAAAAATTCTATAAGTATTATCGCTGATTCCGGCCAGCGGTGCAGAAATCAAAGGATTTTTTACATCTACATTTCCAATCTTAAATGAGTAGCCCGGAACATCACAATTACCCTGATTAATATTATTTCTTGGTAAGAAATCCCGGAGTAGCATCTCCGGAAACAATGAAGTTTTTAAATCTGATTTTATTTTAAATTTGAGGATATCCCCGGGTAAACTGTGAGATTTATAATCTGCAAGAAATTTAAAAACAAGTCTGTTAAGTTCACCTGTAAGATTAGCTAATTCAAATACTTCCAAATTTTTATTAAAATATTGCCTTCTCTTTACCAACCATCACATTTTTCAATATAAACTGCTATTTATTTTTATCAAACAGTATCTTTAAACCTTTTAACGTCAAATCAGGATCATGAATTTCAATCCACCTGCTTTTATCTGCCATAAGAAAAGCAAGACCTCCGGTAGCAATAACTTTTGGCCTGAATTTCTTATCTTTCTTATTTTGCTCTTCAATTATTTTATCTACAATAAAATCAACCTGGCCTAAAAACCCATACAGTATTCCGGAACGGACACCATCATAAGTGTTTTTCCCCACTACCATTTCCGGCCAGTTCAAATCAACTTTGGATAGTTTAGCCGCATAACTGAAAAGTGCTTCCGATGAAATTTCTATGCCCGGAGCAATCACCCCACCGATATATTCCCCTCTGGAAGATAATATATCAAATGTAGTTGCTGTCCCAAAATCAACTACTACCACTGGGTAACCATAGATTTCCTTGGCCGCTACCGAATTTGCTATCCTGTCCGCCCCTATTTCCCGGGGATAATCATATTTGATTACAAGGTCTGATTTTACATCACTGTTTACTATAAAAGGGGCCTGGTTAAAATATCTCCGGCTCATTTTTATGATTTCTTCAAGAATCCTGGGAACAACACAGGAAATTGCAACTTCTTTAACATCCTTCGGGTTAAGCTCAGAGTTTTTTAAAAAATTAAAAACTGCAGCTGCAATCTCATCCGAGGTCTCATATTTTGGAGTAACCATCCTCCAGGACGTCAGTATTTTATCCTCTCCGAATAGTCCTACAACCGTTTGGGTATTTCCAATATCTATTGCTAATAACATAATAGATCCTCAAATTAGATTTAATAGAATTGAATTGCTTAAGATTTTACATTAAATACAAATAAATAAAAAGATTTACCGCAACATCAGAAAGTAGCCCATAAGTTTTTTTATGGATATCAATAATTATTATTCTAAAATGAATATGTAAAGTAGCCAGGGATAGATAAATATTTTTAATAAATATAAAAAAATAAGATTATTTCTTAGGTACTTGTTTTTCTCAAGCATAAAGGTAGATCCAGACTATTATTCTTTAAAAAATCCCGGTCATTTAAAATCTTTTTTGAATCCCCGTCAAATATGACCTCTCCCTCGTTTAAAATTATGCATCTATCCGAAAGTTCATAGGCCAAATCAAGGTCATGGGTAGCAATAATGATGGTTTTGTCCATATCTTTAATCAGTTTTATAAAGTTAGTCCTGTTTCTCGGGTCAAGATTGCTTGAAGGCTCGTCTAAAATCAGTACTTCAGGATCATAAGACAGCACAGTAGCCAGAGTAACAAGTTTTTTTTCTCCAAAACTTAAGAAATGAGGAATCTCTTCCTCTATATTCCCCAGATTTACTTTTCTTAAGCTAATTCTTACAATTTCCTCTATATACTGCCTGTTTTTAGCCCGCCTGTCCTTCTTTTTATTTAAATAATTTATAAGTCCGAAGGATACATCATCAAAAACTTTTATTGAAAACAACTGGTCATTTGGGTCCTGGAATACAAATCCTATTTTTTCCCTGATATCATAAATATTTTTTTCATTTAATTTCTTGCCATATATAAATATTTCACCAGTCCGGTACTTTCCGTCCATAAGACCGGCAATATTCAGCATTAAAGTTGATTTTCCTGCACCATTAGGACCGATTATGGATAATTTTTCTCCCCTTCCGACAGAAAAATTGATGCCTTTTAACACTTCCTTGTAACTGCTAAAACCTCCATCCAATCTTCTGCTGGTAAGATACTTATAGCATAGATCTTTAACTTCAATTATTTTTTGGTTATTCATTTAAATTAA
>PEXF01000098.1 GCA_002779205.1 Candidatus Hydromicrobium americanum | reverse complement strand
TGCTATGTCATTATAATTAACCATTATGTGCTCCTGAACAAAAAACCTATAAATATTAAGAAAGCACTTGCGCAAAATAACTTTACCATAATCATTCTTAAAAATAAATATATATTCTAATTACCAAACCAGTAGATACCCACGCACTGAAGTGCGTGGAACTCTGTCCTGGCGGGTTTTTAGGTCTAAATTATGGATATGTGGAAAGCTTAATCTAATAATGATATTATTTTAACATGTTTTATGTAAATTTTTATTAAAATTAAGATATAATAATTTCAGAAGTTTTAAAGTACTTTAAATAATTTATTAAAAAATTAAAGGAAGTGATAATATGGAAAAAAATGAAGAGATGAAAGAGTATGTACTTAAAAAAGCTCATGACAATGATATAAAATTTATAAGTTTATGGTTTACAGATGTTCAGGGCTTTTTAAAAAGTTTTGCCATCACAGTAGAAGAACTCGAAAATGCACTATCAGAAGGTATGGGATTTGACGGGTCTTCCATTGAAGGCTTCTCAAGAATCGAGGAAAGCGATGTTATTGCTATGCCTGATCCTACTACTTTCCAGATACTCCCCTGGAGTCCCAAGGAAAATGGTGTTGCCAGGATGTTCTGCGACATACTGGAGCCAGATGGTTCAAATTTTAAAGGCGATCCAAGATGGGTTCTCAAAAGAACACTAAAAAAAGCAAAAGATCTGGGATACACTTTTTATGTTGGGCCAGAACTGGAATTCTTTTATTTTAAAAGTGATAAGGGAGAACCTGAAATATTAGATAAAGGTGGATATTTTGATTTAACTACCCTTGATGTAGGCAGTGAGCTCAGGAGTACTACTGTACTATTCTTAGAAGCAATGGGTATTGGGGTTGAATATTCGCATCACGAAGTAGCTCCTTCTCAGCAAGAAATAGATTTGAGATATGCAGATGCTCTTACTATGGCTGATAATGCTATGACCTATAGAATTATAGTAAAAGAAGTGGCAACCAGAAATAATGTATATGCAACTTTTATGCCAAAACCTTTATTCGGTGAAAATGGGAGCGGTATGCATACCCACCAGTCCCTGTTTAAAGGAGATAGGAATGCGTTTTACGATGTAAACGATAAATATCACCTGTCTGAAATAGGTAAAAATTATATTGCCGGAACACTAAAACATTGCAAGGAAATAGTGGCAATAACCAATCAATGGGTTAACTCTTATAAAAGGCTTGTACCCGGGTTTGAAGCTCCGGTGTATATATCCTGGGCAAGAAGGAACAGATCTACTCTTGTTCGGGTACCAATGTACAAACCAGGAAAGGAAACATCGACTAGAATAGAATTCAGGTGTCCGGATCCTGCCTGTAATCCCTATCTTGCTTTCAGCGTAATGCTGGCAGCTGGACTGGAAGGTATAAAAAACAAATATAAACTTCCTAAACCTATAGAAGAAAACATTTTTGAAATGGATGTCAAAAGAAGAAAAGAGGCTGGAATAGAAACCCTTCCAAATAATTTGTATGAGGCAGTAAAAATTATGGAAGGAAGCAAATTGGTTAAAGAAACTCTCGGAGATCATATATTCCAAAAATTTATAGACAATAAAAAAATTGAGTGGGATAGATATAGAACCCATGTTTCCAAGTATGAGCTGGATTCTTATCTGTCAATATTATAAGATTCCTGAAACTCTGCACGACTAAAGTCGGCTGGTTCTTAGGTACTGAGTGAAAAATTATAATGATTTTATTATCGTACATTAACACTAATTGATACCGGTCATTAGGAAACCAGATCACCGCTATCCAGATAAAATAAGTGAGCTTTACTCTTATCAAAATCTAAATATAAATTCATACCCGGTATGATACTGCCTATATTCCTTATGAAGTTAACCACATTTATAATACTACCGTTAACCTGGCATCTTATATTTGCTCTTGGAGGGAATTTTTGAATTAAATCAACCTTCGCCATAACTTTGTTTTTAGCATAAACAGTAGAAAGACCCACATCTTCAGGTCTTATACCAAGAACTAATTCTTCCTTAGCTATTTCTTTTATAGCATCTTTATTTATACAAGATGGAATATCAAATCTGAACTTATCAAAAATAAATTTATTATCCTTTATCTTTCCCCTTATAAAATTCATACCTAAAATACCAAAAAAATCCGCAACCAGCATATTTTTAGGGTGAAAATATATATCAAATGGCCTATCTATTTGAACAAATCTGCCTTTATCAAGCACTGCAATCCTGTCCGCCAGAGCCATCGCTTCACTACTGTCAGAAGTTACATAGATAGTAGTAGATTTAATCTCTGTAACCAGCCTTTTAAGATAGGTCCTGGTATTCATTCTTATTTTAGCATCTAGATTGCTTAGTGGTTCATCCAATAGAAAAACATTGGGATTATCCCTGATTATTGCTCTTCCAGTAGCCACTCTCTGTTTATGGCCTGCAGATAACTCCTTAGGATATAAATTAAGGTATCTTTCTATTTCAATATCAATTTGTTCTACGGTTGATTTCAATTTTTGGGCAACTCTTTCATTTGAATATTTTTTTATTCGCAGTGGAAACGATATATTTTCTTTTGCCATTAGATTCGGATATAGAGCATATTCCTGAAAGACCATAGCAATATTTCTCTCTGCTGGGCTTAAATAAGTTATGTCAACATCATCCATGTATATTCTTCCTGTATGATTGGTATCCAGGCCAGCTACAATTTTTAGAAGAGTAGTTTTACCACCACCAGAAGGACCTGTTATGCAAAAGAATTCCTTATCTTTTATATCTAGAGAAATATTGTTGAGTATGAGATCTTTTCCGTAGTATTTGGTAACATTTTTTATAGAGATCCTGGCCATTTTTATACACCACCTTTGTGTATTGTTGACCTTCTAATACGGTTAAATTATACCACAGAATAACAATTTTTTCTTTAATGATTGCCCTATCAGAAATAATTTAGCTATAATCCAACCATCACTTTTTGTGTTTTCTTTTCATTACACAAAACTTTGTATAAATGGGATAACGGTATCTGCCTTAAGGCAATAAAAAGTGAAAAAAAACTTTAATTTTCTGTTTTATTTTTCTTTAAAATTCCGTCCAGTATAATACCCGCACCATAAGAAGACCTTACGAATATTCCACTAATCACCGCCTTGAAATTAAAATTCTCTGCTAGTTCTTTTATACTTTCAAATTCTTCGGGTCTGTAATATTTCTTTACCTGAAGATTTGACCCAGAAGGTCTAAGATATTGGCCTATGGTAACAATATCACAATCTACCTCTTTTAAGTCTGATAGTAATTCCACTATTTCTTCCCTGTTCTCTCCTAAACCCAGCATAAACCCTGATTTTGTATAAATATCTGGCTTTAATGATTTAGCTGATTTTAATATATTAAGTGAAGTTTCATAATCTGCATATTTTCTAACTTTACTAAAATTTTTTTTAACCGTCTCCATATTGTGATTCAATACATTCAAGTCCTCTGCAAGAAGGATTTCCAGATTATTAACATTTCCTTTAAAATCAGGGATCAGGCACTCTATTCTTAACTCCAAATTTAGCCTGTTTATTTCACTTACAGTCTTTGCAAAATGAGAAACCCCGCCATCGGACAGATCATCCCTGGTCACCGAAGTAATAACTACATATTTCAATCCCATTTCTTTTACCGCATTTGCAACCCTGGAAGGTTCATCCTCATCTAATATTTCAGGTCTCCCGGATTTTATACCACAAAAACCGCAATTCCGGGTGCAGATATTTCCCATTAGCATAAAGGTTGCAGTTTTTTTACCAAAACATTCAAAAATGTTTGGGCACTTCGCGCTCTGGCAAACAGTATTTAGATGTGAACTGTAAATGAGGTTTCTGACCTGATTAATATTCAAACTATCTAGGCTGATTCTTCTCTTAATCCAATCTGGTTTTCTATTCAACTATTTTACCTACTATTCTTTCCAAATCTCTTATGGAGCCAAATTCTATTACGATCTTTCCCTTTTTTCTGCCCATTGTTATTTTCACAGGAGCACTAAGATACTCGGACATTCTCTGGGATATTTCCGGGAGTTTACTGAACTGTAGGACTTTTTTAGCTTCTTTGTCTACAGCAGGCTCTCTCTTCTTAACTGCTATTCTTTCCACATCCCTTACGCTCAGCCCATTTTTAACAATAAGGTTTGCAATTTTTACCTTTTCCTCTTTTCCTTCTATTGCAAGTATTGACCTGGCATGTCCCTCACTTATTTTTTCTTCATCTATCAATTTTTGAACTTCCGGGGGAAGGGAAAGCAGCCTTAGCGAGTTGGTTATTGATACCCTACTTTTGCCAATCCTTTTTGAAAGCTGTTCATGGGTAATTTTAAATTCATCTATGAGTTGTTTAAATGTATAAGCCTTTTCCATGGGTTTTAAATCATCTCTATGAAGATTTTCAATAAGAGCCATTTCCAGTGAAGATCTGTCATCAACATCTTTAACCACAATAGAGGGGATGGTATTAATACCAATTTTTTTAATAGCCCTACACCTTCTTTCGCCAGTAACAATTTCATACTTTTCTTCCCCATCCAGTCTTCTGACCACTATGGGCTGAATAACTCCAAATTCCTTTATTGATTCAGCAAGCTCGGCCAGTGACTCTTCATTAAATCTGTTCCTCGGCTGATTTTTGTTTGGAATAATTTTATCTAATGGCAACTCAACAATTGCATTTGATTCACTTTCAGAAGGCCTGTCTATACTTGGAATTAATGCGCCAAGCCCTCTACCTAAACCCCTTCTAGCCATTATCTATCACTTCCTTTGTAAAATTACTGTAAGCTTCTGCCCCCTTGCAATCAGGATCATACTCCATTATAGGTTTACCATAACTTGGTGCTTCACTGAGCCTTACATTTCTAGGAATAACCGTTTTGTATACTTTTTCTGAAAAATAATTTCTAACTTCCTCAATTACCTGCCCGGCTAGCTTTATCCTTGGATCATACATGGTCATTATGGCTCCTTTTATTTTCAATTTATCATTTAGATTCTTTTTAACCAGGTTTATGGTACTTAAAAGCTGACCAAGCCCTTCTAGAGCATAGTATTCACATTGTATTGGTATAATAACTTCCTTTGCTGCTGTCAGCGCATTAATGGTTAAAAGCCCCAGTGCCGGGGGGCAGTCAATCAAAATAAAATCATAATCTTTTTCAATTTTACTTACTGCTTCCTTTAATCTAAACTCTCTTTTCAAACTTAAAACTAATTCTACCTCTGCTCCAGCAAGCTGTATGGAAGATGGAAGAATCTTGAGGTTTTTATATGAAGTATCTAATATTATTTCATCGGGTTCACTATCATGAATAAGGATATCATAAATTGACTGCTTAACATCCATTGGATTTTTACCCAGTCCGCTTGTTGAATTACTTTGCGGGTCAAGATCTATAAGTAATGTTCTATAACCATAGGAGCTTAAATAAGCTGAAACATTTACTGCGGTGGTGCTTTTCCCTACTCCTCCCTTTTGGTTTGTAATTGCAATTACCCTTTCCAGATGTTTTTTACTGGAAAATTCATCAGTTTTCTTATTTTTAAGTATCATATCTAAAAACTTCATTTATTAAACTGCATCACTCCTCATTTATACATTTAATCTATTGCACATTAGCATATACTAAATGATGCCTCTCTTATAGAGGTTGGGTTTTTATTTTCGTGAAATTCCGGGGGTATATATCCGGAGACTTTTTCGCCTTTTTGATTATTAGAAAAGCCCTGTACTCATCCAGATATGGAACCTTGACTTCTAACAAATTATCTACCTTTCCCCCTAACTTTGAGATAACTTCCCTATGGACCGCCAGTTCATTAAATATTTTTTTACTCTTATAAAATATAATTTTACCATTTATTCTGCAAAATGGAATTATTAATTCACTAAGAATATTAAAACTTGCGACAGCTCTTGCTAAAACAATATTAAAATTTTCCCTGTATAAATTTTCTTTTGCCAGCTCTTCGGCTCTTCCTCTAATTATCCTGATATTTTCTAGTTTTAGCTCTTTAACCAATAGATTTAAGAAATTAATTTTCTTTAATGTTTTATCCAGCAGGTAAAATAACTTATCACTTAAAAAAATAGAAAGCATTACCCCGGGTAATCCTGCACCTGTTCCCACATCGAGTACTTTTTCTACATTATCTGTATTATAGAAAAGATATTTTTTATATTTCAATATTGAAATAGAGTCCAGGATGTGCCTTATAAGTATCCCCTCTTTATCCTTAGTGCCAATAAGATTAAATTTTTTATTATGCTTATAAACTAAATTCAGATACTCTTTTACAAGACTGACCTGAGCTTTAGAAAAACTAATACCAAGTTCTTTTAGCGATAATTTTAAAATGTTATCAATATCCAAATTTAAATCCCTGCTTTTAATTTCCCTTTTAGGTTCAACATGAGTATTGATATATCCGCAGGCGATATCCCCGCAATTCTTGAAGCCTGCCCCAGGGTATTCGGTTTAATTTTTGTAAGCTTCTCTTGTGCTTCATAAGTCAGCCCAACTATTTTAAAATAATTCAAATCCCTGGTAAGATAATATTTTTCCAAGCTCTCTAATTTCTTAATTTCGCTTAATTGCCTGTTTATATAACCTTCATATTTTATTTTAATTTCTGCCTGTTTTAAAATTTTTCTATCATAATTATTTCTTTTATCACCGGTAAAATCTATTACACCAGAGATACTAACCTCGGGTCTTTTTAAAAGCTTGTATATACTTAAAGGAGTGTCAATGGGTTTCGTGCCCATTTTTTCCAGAATAATATTATTACCCCTGTCAGGATTTAAACTACTGGCTTTCAGTTTAGATATTAATCTATCAATTTCTTTCTCTCTTTTGACTACCCTCCTGTACTGCTCATTAGTTATGAGCCCAATATCATTCCCAAATTTACTTAATCTTATATCAGCATTATCAGAGCGCAACACCAGTCTATATTCTGCTCTTGAAGTATACATCCTGTAAGGCTCCATAATATCTTTAGTAAGAAGGTCATCTATTAAAACTCCTATGTAACTATTATCCCTGGTTAGTATTAATGGCGGCTCATTCATTATTTTCAGTGCTGCATTTACTCCTGCAATAAAACCCTGGGCCGCTGCTTCCTCATACCCTGAAGTGCCATTTATCTGACCTGCAAAATATAAATTCTCTATTATTTTTGATTCCAGAGTGAAATTCAATTGACTGGGAATTATATAGTCATATTCTACTGCGTAACCCGGTCTTATTATCCTTGCGTTTTCCAGTCCCTCTACAGTATTTATTATCTTCTGCTGTATTATCACAGGCATACTGGTAGTAAGTCCCTGGAGATACATTTCGTTAGTATAAGTACCCTCAGGCTCAATAAAAACCGGATGCCTTTTCTTTTCGGGGAAATTAATTACTTTTCTATCAATAGATGGGCAATGTCTTGGACCATGTGTATCAACCATCCCGGACTTTATAGGAGATTTTTCTATGTTTTCCGCAATGATTCTATGAGTTTTTTCATTAGTATAGGTCAAATGACACTTAATGCTTTCATAAATCTTCTCCTCATCCCAAAAAGAAAAGCTTAAGGGTTGCTTATCTCCATACTGCACCTCTGTTTTTGAAAAGTTTACTGTTCTCCTGTCGACCCTTGGAGGAGTTGCTGTTTGAAATCTATCTATATTGAAACCAAGACTTATTAAATTTTTTGTTAAATTTATTGCAGGGTACTCACCCATACGCCCGGCTGGGTAATCCTTTTCACCAATGATTATTCTTCCCCTTAAAAAAGTGCCTGTGGTTATTATTACTGCTTTCCCACCAAATAATAGACCACTTTCTATTCCTGCACCAACTGCAGCACCATTCTTTACCAATATTTTATCCACTGTACCCTGCCTTAAAGTTAAATTTTTAGTATTCTCAAGAACTCTCTTCATTTCAATTTCATACTCCTTTTTATCTATTTGAGCTCTGAGAGCCTGAACTGCTGGACCTTTTCTTATGTTTAGAATTTTAATTTGTATTAGAGTTTTATCAGTAGTCTTCGCCATCTGTCCGCCAATTGCATCTATTTCTCTAACAAGCTGGCTTTTCCCCAATCCACCTATTGATGGGTTGCAGGGCATTAAAGCAATTTTATCCACATTAATAGTTAAAACTAGAGTTTTTAATCCTAATCTTGCTGATGCCAGGGCTGCTTCACAGCCCGCATGTCCGGCACCTACAACTATTACGTCATAATCCATATTACTTTTACTTCCTTAACCTATCCATTAAATGATTTTATGTTTCACGTGAAACATTGATCCCTGTTTTTTTATATTTTTTTATGATTTTTATTGTCTTATCTTTATTTCCTAATTTTTCTAAAAATTTTAGCATTCTTATATCAGCATTATCATGCCTGTGGTAAAAACTATATTCATTTCTAGAGACCAGCATACTGTATGGTTCATTTACACCCTTAACTACCAAATCGCTAATAAGAACGCCTATGTATCCATCTTCTCTTCTTATAATAATACTATCAAGATTTTTTGACTTTCTAGAAGCAGCCAGTCCAGCAACTATTCCCTGTGCTGCAGATTCTTCGTAACCATTTGTTCCATTTATATGACCGGCAAAAAAAATCCCTTTAAATTTTTTACTTTCCAGGTTACAGGTTAATTGAAAGGGCAATAAATAGTTATACTCTACACCATAGCCAGGTCTTGTTATTTCTGCACCCTTAAGACCTTTGATTTTCTTTAACATTCCAACCTGTATTTCTTCGGACAATGCAGTTTCAAGCCCCTTCAGATATACTTCATTTGTATCCCTGCCTACTGGAAGTATATAAATCATATAACCTTTTTTATCTTCAAACTTTAAAACTTTATTCTCAATTGGAAAGCAGTCCCTTGTTGTTTCTGATTTAATCTGGCAACTACTGGCTGCTTTTTTCTTTATACTTTTTAAAATATATCTGGTACAGTCTTTACCAGTATTGGTTATATAACTATGTAACTGGCTTCTCCCATCAAAATTATTTTCATATGAAAACATTTGAGGATGCCTGTCATATGATTGTTTTTCTAAAACTTTTACATTAATTGATTTTTTATCTATTAGAGGAGCGGTATAATTCTTTAACCTGCCAAATTTAAAACCTAAATTTTCTAAACTAACCAGAAGCTTTTTGGAACATATCTCACCCTGTCTTCCTGCCTCAATTACATTTCCCCCCCAAAATATTTTTGCTCCCAGGAAAGTCCCGGTGCATATAACAATAGATTTGCAGCAGTAAGCAATTCCATCACTGGTATATAAATTATATTTCTTTCTGCTTCCTTCTATACCTGCTACAAGCCCTTGCCTTAAATACAAATTATTCTGGTTCTCCAGGACTTCTTTCATTGATAAAAAATATCTCCTCTTATCAACCACAGCCTCAATAGTTCCAATGGCTGGATTTTCTGTACTAGTGGCTGTTCTCATATGAATATAATTTTTATCAATATTTCTGGAAATCTCTCCACCTAAAACATCTATCTCTCTTATAAGTTGTCCTCTTCCAAAACCACCCACTGCACTACTATATGGCATAAGAGCTATGCTATCCATATTTATTGATATAAGAAGAGTTCCTGCACCATTTCTTGCAGAGGCCAGGGCTGCTTCGCAGCCTGCATGCCCCGCACCTATAACTATTACATCATAGTTAGATTTTCCATCTTTAATCATTTCAATCACTGAATATTTTATAATTTTGTTTCACGTGAAACATTTTCGCCAAATATTCTTACAATATTGTTTTTTGACATTATTTATTTGCCAATACAGAACTGACTGAATATTTTATCTAAAATGTCATCTCTTGTTGTTTCACCTAATATTTCACCTAATAAACCATATGCTGTTTTTAAATCGTAAGAAGGGAATTCCTCTGACATTTTTTCTTTCATTGCCTTTTCAGCACTATCCAGTAAACTGCTTACTTCTTTTAGTATATTTTTATGCCTGCTGTTAATAATTATTTTTTCTTCCAGATTAAGATCACCGTTATCCATTATTAACACTTTTATTTTGTTCTCTAATTTTCTTATTCCTATTCCTTTTAGAGCAGAAATCTTTATAATAAATTTTTCATTAAAATATTTTCTAATACTTTCCATTTCCAAATTTTGTTTTAAATCTACTTTATTTATACAGCAAATTGTTTTTTTTCTTTCTATTTTTTTAATTATCTCCAAATCCATTTTCTCAAATTTTCTATTTCCATCCAAAACTAGTAAAACCAATTCCGCCTCATTTATGTGTTTTAAACTCCTGTCTACACCTATTTTTTCTATAGCACTCTTTGTTTTCCTAATACCGGCTGTGTCTACAAGAATTAGGGGTATTCCTTCTACGTATAATATTTCTTCCACTGCATCCCTTGTCGTACCAGGTATGGAAGTTACTATTGCTTTTTCTTTTTTTGAAAGTAAATTAAGTAAACTCGATTTCCCTACATTGGTTTTCCCTATAATTGCCGCTTTTACACCATTTTTTATGATTTCTCCTTTTTTCTCATCACTGATCAATTCTTCCATTTCAGCTTTTATTTCCCTTACCTTTTTAGTAAGTTTTTGATAGGGTGTAATTTCTAAATCCTCTTCAATAAAATCTACCGACGCTTCAAGCTGCACCAGCACATTAAGAATCATCTCTTTTAGTCTTTTTATCTCTTTTTTTACATTACCCTGCAAATTTTTTGCTGCAATCTTTAAACTCTGCTCTGTCTTAGATCTTACCAGATCAATAACTGCTTCCGCCTGAGAAAGGTCTATTCTACCATTTAAAAAAGCTCTTTTTGTAAACTCCCCGGGATCTGCTATTCTAGCGCCACTTTCAATACACAATTCCATCACTTTAGTTGTAGCAATTATCCCACCATGGCAATTTATTTCTACAACATCTTCTCTTGTGTATGACTTCGGCTTTTTCATTAGAGTTACAACTACTTCATCTATAGTATGCCCATCATTATCAATTATATGCCCATAAAGCATATTGTATGTATCAATCCCTGAAAGTTTTTTTTTGCTTTTTGATCTAAATATTTTATCAGCAATAAAGATTGACTTATCTCCGCTTAACTTAACAATGCCAATTGCTGCCTCACCGGGTCTTGTTCCTATCGCTACTATTGTACCCGTGCTTTCTATTCCCATTTTTAACTTTTTCTCCTATAATCTCTATAAATTTTCCTTATTCTAATTATATTTAATATTTTTATTTATTCAAAACCCCAACCAATAAAAAAATGGCACCGGTATGCCATTATTATATTTTTTTATCAGTTTAAAATATAGCTGCTATTTGCTACCCTTTATAGGATATATTATTATGCGTCTATTTGGTTCCTCGTATCTGCTTCTCGTAGTCACATCTTTAAATTTTGCAAGCGCGTTATGTATTATTTTTCTCTCGTACGCACACATTGGTTTTAGAGCTATTTTTCTTCCCTCGCTGATTGCTTTTTTTGCCATAATAACTGCTGTTTTCTTTATCTTTTCAATTTTTTTCTTCCTATAATCTTTTATATCTATTGTCACATTTCTGTCAACCAGTTTTCTTCTTTTTCCTATTAGATTTATAATATACTCCAGCGCCTGCATGTTTTTCCCATCTCTTCCAATGGCAATCCCTAAATCCTCCCCATGAACTGATAACTTTAATTCCTTTGAATCCATATCAATTTTTACTTCCTCGCCAAGGCATATTAACTCTATGGATTTTTTTAAAATCCGTTTTATTTTCTCCAGACCATTAATTTTTGCATCGGTACCGCTTTTTATTTTTTTAGAATTATTTTCTATTAATTTATTTCTTTTTTGCTCCTCTTCAAGCGATTCAACATATGAATCTATGGCATCTTTTATACTTTTATCTTCAGTCATTTATACCACTCCCTTGAATAAAAGTTTTACTTTTTCTTTTTTTTCTTTTTCTTTATTTTCTTTCTAATTAACTTCTTTTCTTCTTCACTCAACTCCTGCTCCCCTTCCAGGCTTTTTTCTTTCTGGCTTAATTCCTCTTTTACTTTTTCTTTTGTAACAATTTTATTTACAATCCA
>PEXF01000097.1:1979-3247 GCA_002779205.1 Candidatus Hydromicrobium americanum | reverse complement strand
CTCCTTCTAATGAAACTGCCATTCCTACATTCACATTATCATATATTATATAGTTACCATTAGAAAAAGTTGAATTTACTTCTAAATTTTCCCGCAGCGCAATTGCAGTTGATTTTAATATAAAATCAGTATAAGTTATTTTAATCCCGTATTTTTCGAGTATCTTTTCTTTTAATTTTTCCCTTAAGGTTATAAGCTGCGTGGCACCAGCTTTTACATTTAGAACAATATGCGGAATATTTAACTTGGAATAACTCATACGTTCGGCTACCACTTTTCTTATACCCTCAAGCGGTTTTGATGATTTTATGGTAATATCTGCCGGTGCTGGCGCTGTTTTTTTCTCCGGCGCTTTTTCTCTCTTTTTAAAATAAGCTACCACATCTTCCCTGGATATTCTTCCCCCCGGGCCTGTGCCAATAATTTTTTCTGAATTGTAATCAATACCCAGCTCTTTTGCAGTTTTTCTTGCCAGAGGTGATATTTTAACTCTTCCTTCGGAAATACTTGAAACTTCACCAGTTTTCCCAGTAACTTCCCCTGTTTCTTTTACTTCCATCTCTTTACTCTTACCATCAGTTGTTTTATCTGGTTCAGTTTTAGGAATTTTTTCATCTCTTTCACCTATATATGCCACTACTTCAGTTACAGGTACTTCTTCCCCTTCAGCTCTTAATATTTTTCTTAAAATACCTGAATCATATGACTCGACTTCAATAGTCACCTTATCGGTCATAACTTCAAAGAGTACTTCCCCTGCTTTTACCTTATCCCCTTCTTTTTTATGCCATTTTTCAATTTTACCGGACTCCATCGTAAGTCCCAGCTTTGGCATAATAACTTCGTACATTACTTGTTCCTTTCAATAGAAATTTAATACACTAATCACCAAATTTGTTAAATATTATATTCTATATTTAATTATTTTTACTGGTCAAAAATAATCATATCTGCACTAGTTTCCCATAATAACATACTGAATCCGATAAAACACTAATTTTTGTTTAAGAGATTTAAAATCCCTTTTTCAATCCTGCTGGCATCGGGAATCATTTCCTGTTCGAGCACCAAACTATATGGAACCGGACAATTTCTCCCGGCAACTCTTACAACAGGAGCATCCAGCCAGTCAAATCCTTTCTCAGATACCTGTGCGGAGACTTCACCCATAAAACCTCCAAAAATTGGCGCCTCCTCCACACACAGGAGCCTGCCTGTCTTTTTGATTGAATCCAGTATAATATCAATATCAAGAGGTCTGAGTGTTC
>PEXF01000097.1:527-1925 GCA_002779205.1 Candidatus Hydromicrobium americanum | reverse complement strand
CTTCCAGTGATTTTTGGACCATATAAGAAGTAGCAGCTACACTTATATCACTGCCCTCTCTTTTGACGTCACCTTTTCCCAGTGGAATTTCGTACATCTGCCGAGGAACATTTAAAATACATTTTTTATTATTATAAAGCAACTTGTGCTCTATAAAAATTACCGGATTATCATCATTTATTGATGAAATGAGAAGTCCCTTTGCATCATAGGGACAGGAGGGCATAACAACCTTCAAGCCCGGGATGTGGGCAACAAGTGCTTCGAGGCTCTGTGAATGCTGAGCAGCAGCACCGGTTCCGCCGCCCCCTGCAGTTCTGATTACTAGAGGCACTTTAGCTTTCCCTCCAAACATATACCTTATTTTGGCAGCCTGGTTTGCAATTTGATCCATAGCTATGGTTATAAAATCCGAAAACATTATCTCAGCTATTGGTCTCATCCCGGTAACTGCGCTTCCGGTTGCAACTCCTATTATAGCTTCTTCAGAAATTGGAGTGTTTATTATCCTCTCTTTTCCAAATTCCTCAAGCATTCCCACGGTCACGCCAAATGCTCCTCCATATTCTGCTATGTCTTCTCCTATAAGGTATACACTGCTGTCTTCCCTCATCTTCTGCTGCATCGCTTCTCTTATTGCTTCAAGATATGTCAGTTCTCTCATCGCAGTAAAAATATCTCCACAAATTATAAATTAGTAATAATATTTTCAGGCATAAACATCATCTTCAACTTCTGAAGGTTCCGGAAAAGGGCTCTCCCTGGCAAACTTTGCAGCTTCTTCTATTTGACTTATCACTTCCTTTTCCAAATCCCTGTCTTCCTTTTCAGTTAATATCTTCTGGTCAATTAAAATTTTCTTATATCTTTCTATAGGATCCTTTTCCACCCACTGTTTTATTTCCTCCTTAGTTCTATAAACCTGAGCATCGCTTTTAGAATGGCCCATCCACCTGTATGTCAGACTTTCAATTAAAACAGGACCTCTTCCAGCCCTGCACTCACCGGTAAAATGTGAAACTGCATTGAACACCGTAGTAAGATTATTCCCATCAATAGTAAGTCCCTCTATGCCGTAAGCATATTTTCTATCCGATATTTTTCCTACATTAAATGCTTCCTTTACCGATGTTGACATACCGTAGACATTATTCTCACAGAGGTAAATTATGGGAAGATCCCATATGGAAGCCATATTAATAGAACCATGAAATATTCCCTGATTGGCCGCGCCATCTCCAAAGAAACATACCACAATTTTCCCATTCCTTTTCATCTTACAGGTAAGTGCTGCTCCTGTGGCAATACCGATACTTCCTCCCACTACTCCATTTGCGCCAAGATTTCCTGAACCAACATCAGCTATATGCATTGACCCGCCTTTGCCCTTGCAATATC
>PEXF01000097.1:212-354 GCA_002779205.1 Candidatus Hydromicrobium americanum | reverse complement strand
ATCCCCCTTATAATAAACTGCTCGGTTTCATTCTCAAAATGCCTTATCTCGTACATTTTCCTTAGCATTTCTATTTTTATACTGTCATCCAGCCCATTAAATTTATCTTCCATTCTATATCCATCAATATTTATATAAAGCT
>PEXF01000097.1:0-147 GCA_002779205.1 Candidatus Hydromicrobium americanum | reverse complement strand
TCAGTAAACAGAATGTTAATCAGGCCACCCCTTAAAGCGCCAAGAATAACCTTTAATTTTCTCCTGCCAAAAGCAACCCCTATAACATTTTTAACTTTTTTAAATCTATCAGGTGAAATTCTTACAATTCTCTCATCTATCCTATTT
>PEXF01000030.1:1654-3230 GCA_002779205.1 Candidatus Hydromicrobium americanum | reverse complement strand
TCCAAAGCCCTCAGGAAGTGGAGTGTCCCATTCTTCAAGATGTACCTGGTAAATAATTCCATTTGGCTTGCCGGTACCAGCAGTAACTCGGAGCTCAAACAACCCTGTAGCTGAATCACTGTAAGCATTTGTGTAGCCGAAGGTATCATTTTGTGCACTAAATCTATAAGACTTTGAAGGAAGTCCGTCATTCTCTGTTACCAATCCAAATATGGTTGTATCCGTGCGGTAACACTTAAAGTTTTTCTCCAGACTATCTCCGATGTTCAATGTCCATTCATAATTATTGGGAGTAAGATAATTAGGAGCCAAATCATCGCTCCATACCCCAAGTCGTATTTCACCAGAGTTCATGCCAAAAAAGAAGCTTCCATTGCTCGTTCGCTGGTCATCACCCTCTCCGGTTGTCTCATTATAATACCACACAGAAACTTCAAATGGGAGCATAGAATCTCTATCATCTTTCACTGTCCCATATACAATAGCTTCGGGCAATCCATATAAAAAGTCAATTCCTGTAGTATCACCACTGCTCACAGTTATATTAGCATATGGAGGATGGATATATGGCAAAATATTATCCTCGGGACCAATCTCATATGTTCCTGCAGACGGTAAGTTCAGAGTATACTCACCAAATGAGTCAGTAATTGATGACCAATATACCATTTGCTTTTCCACAGTGTTCTGGGAACCTTTCTTCTTGCCTTCCATACTCGTGGAGACAGAGATAGCATAAAGCATAGAATTAGGTGGAGTAATACCTTCTATACTCACAGTTCCTGATACTGTTACTGGTGGTGAAGGATGTGGATGAACAAGCATCCGGCTCTCTGCTGTGCTTAAATCTATCAAGTTTGTGACCTTCATTACATAATTAGTAGGTGCAAGCGAAAACGAAGAAAATACCTTGCTAAGGTCACAATAAAATATCCCATCCGGCACAGCTGATGAGTCAGCAGGTCCCTGCTCCCAACTTATGTCTCCGTCAATTAGTCTGAATGGACACTCTGGCCATAGTTTATCATCACCATCTATTACATAGTTAGCATTCAAATCAAGCCACAGCTCGCCAGTTAAAGTATCACCTAATCCACAATCGCATTTCCATTCCATATCATCACCTTGTGTCATTGTTGAGTCTGGCGAACCATTTACAATAAAGTCAAAATAAGTGGTTCTCGGTTGTGCATTTACTTGCAAGCTAAAGCCAATTACTCCTAAAACTACTATTGCCCTCAAGAAATTTCTACACATTTCTCCTCCTTTCATTTAGATGAGAGCAGAGGCTCTCATCTACCCGTAACATCTTTCCTCCTTTCCTATTGGAACATTCTATCTGTTCCCTACCTACTTTTTCCATCATTTATATTTCATACACATCACCTTCTCCTTTCTGGTTTGAGCTTGCGAAATCCCGATTTATCGGGGATTGTTATGGCTTCAAATCACCTGATATTTCTTGCCTATCTTTTCAAATGCATCAAGTGCACGGTCAAGATGATGCTTATTATGAGCCGCTGACATCTGAACCCTGATTCTTGCCTCTCCTCTCGGAACCACTGGATATGAGAAC
>PEXF01000030.1:0-1622 GCA_002779205.1 Candidatus Hydromicrobium americanum | reverse complement strand
CCGTGCCATATTATGAGCAAGTTTCTCATCACCAAGCATAATTGGAATTATAGGATGAACACCCGCTTTAATCTTAAATCCACGCTTTGTCAACCCTTCTCTGAAATACTTAGTATTCCACTCAAGTTTATCTCTTAGTTCAGTTGTCTCTTCAAGCATATCTATTACTTTCATTGCTGTATATGCAATTGGTGGAGCAACGGTATTTGAAAAAAGATATGGTCTTGACCTCTGACGCAGTATATCAATTATTTCCTTTCTTCCAGTTGTAAATCCACCTGATGCACCACCAAGTGCTTTACCCAATGTACTTGTTATTATATCAACTCTGCCTTCTACTCCCCTATATTCTGGAGTTCCTTTTCCTGTCTTGCCAAAGAATCCGGTAGAATGGGCATCATCAATCATCACGAGTGCATCATATTTTTCTGCAAGTGGACATATCTCATCAAGCTTTGCGATATCCCCGTCCATTGAAAATACACCATCTGTTGCTATCAACCTCAAGGTATATTTCTGTGTGTCTTTTAATATCTTCTCCAGGTCTTCCATATCTCCGTGTTTAAATACAAATCTGTTCGCTTTGCATAATCTAATTCCATCAATAATACTTGCGTGGTTCAGTGCATCAGATATTATGGCATCATCATTATCAAGCAATGTATGAAATAATCCTCCATTCGCATCAAAACAACTTGAATAAAGAATTGTTCCATCAGTCTTTAAAAACTCTGCAATCTTATGCTCAAGTTCACGGTGTATATCTTGGGTCCCACAAATAAATCGCACACTTGACATTCCGTATCCATATTTTTCTGTTCCTTCCTTTGCAAATTGAATAACCTTCGGGTCTCCTGCAAGTCCAAGGTAATTATTGGCACAGAAATTTATAACTTCTCCACCTTTTACCTTTATATCTGCCCCCTGAGGAGAGAAAATCTCCCATTCCTCTTTATAAAGTCCCGCGTTCTTTATGCCCTCCAATTCTTTCAGCAAACTTTCTTTTAATTTACCGTACATCTTACACCTCCTTACTAATTTACCATTTATAGCTATCTACTCAAATACTTCAAGTAAAGCAAACCTTTAGGTTTGCGAAACTTCAACGGGTAGATGAGAGCCCTCGCTCTCATCTGCTTGAAGCAGAGGCTTCAGCTAATTCATTTAAATGTTTCGTAACATACTACTTCTTCAACGGACTTACGAATCTTGGAACCACCAGAAGTAGCTGGATACCCAATTGGAAGCAGGGTTACTACTTTATATTTATCTGGAATCTTCAGTATCTTTTTTACTCCCTCTTGTGAAAATGCTCCTATCCAGCAACTCCCGATTCCAAGCTCAACTGCCTGCAATGTCATATGGTCAACTGCAATAGCAAGGTCAACAGCATATGCAGGAACCCCACAGCCCATAAGGTGGTCTGGCTGAAGTCCCACCGCAGCAATTATAATAGGAGCTTCGCCAACAAATCCTTGACCTCCTGCTGCATCCGCAAGAGCTCTTCGTCGCTTTTTATCTCTAACTACTACAAACTTCCATAGTTGTCGGTTAGCCGCAGAAGGAGCAAGACGAGCCGCCTCAAGTATTTTATTTAAACTCTCCTCGGGAATTTCTCTTGA
>PEXF01000152.1 GCA_002779205.1 Candidatus Hydromicrobium americanum | reverse complement strand
TCAAAAACAAAACCAGATTCTGTCAGGGATTTTGCAGATGCAATCAAAAAGATAAATCCTGAAATTGGCGTGTTGTGCGGCGCAGGAATTTCAAATGGGAGTGATGTAAAAGCTGCATTAGAATTGGGATGTGTTGGTGTGTTGGCTGCAACTGCTGTAACTGAAGCTGATGATCCTAAACAAATACTTCTTGATATGTGCAGTCAAGCATAGAAAATTATATTAATTTCTTTGTATTATGTCTTTGAATAATGGGCTATGCAATAGCTTTACCTTGTTTTGGAATTGAGAATTTATTGGATAAAGCCCGGGAAGAAAGAAATGAACTGAATAAAAAAAGTTTTGACAACAAAGAACTTAAAACAATAGATGCATATTTGCGGTTAAATTGATGGAAACTTAATGAGGATAAAAGGAATGAATTAGTACCAATCAAATTATATGTTAATTTTAAAAACAGCGAGTTCTGCGATGTGCTACAAACTTTAAAAAGAATTAATAAACCAGATCTAGTTGCGCAAGTAAAGGACTATGTTTGGAAAAGAAACATCCTTGTTTTTAATTTAAAAGAAAAAATAAAACAATTTTTCAAAAAACCAACAGACTATGATTTAATAGAATCAAAGCTGATTGAACTGGCAGACAGTAATTATAATCCTAGCTTACTAAAAAAAGAAAAACCATGTGTCCAGGTGCTTCCAAGAAAATATCTGAGAGATCTGACAAAAGAAGAAAAAGATGAAATAGTCATTCATAGGTTATATGGAAAAAGTGTTAATGAATTGATAAGAGATTTTTATCTGCAGAACAAATTGGTTATCAGCCACGTTGTAGCTCAAAATAACAGAGAAGAAGGAAGAAAATCGTTTGGAAGATTAAGCAACAAGGAAAAAGAAGATATAAGCTGGCTGAATAAAGAAGGAATAACAGCTAAAGAGTTGGTTAAAGAATATAAACTATCAGGAGTTTGGGTTGTTTATAGAACAAACAGGGAACAAAAGAGAATTAAGGAGCAAATAATTAAAAATAAAGAAGAACAAATAACAAAATTACTAATTCTTCAACCCTCGGATATATATCAACCGGCAGCACATATTGCTTCTGCCTAAGCAATAACATCAGAAATCGCCTGAATCAGATCAGATGCCAGCATACTCTGTTTTTTCTTTTTAGCAGCAACATCTCCTGCTTTACCATTAATATAGGCTGCTGCACATGCTGCTTTGAATGGATTTATTCCTTGAGCAAGCAGAGAACCGCATATACCTGCCAATGTATCGCCGGTTCCGCCAACTGTCATAAACCTGTTTCCTGTTTTATTTATTGCATTTTGTTTTCCGTTTGAAATAATATCTGGATTGCCCTTTAGAAGAATTGTGCATTTTAGTTTTAAAGCAGAATCTCTTACAGCTGCTATTTTTTGGTTAACTGTAAATTCTTCAAGATTAATTCCTGTTAAAATAAAGAATTCATGAGCATGAGGGGTTATTACAAAATTAGATTTGATTATTGATTTTTCATTTGCGAGTGCGTAGATAGCATCTGCATCAATTACAACAGGTAAATTTATTTTTTTCAGATATTTAATTATTGTTTTTTGAGTATCTTTTTCTCTTTCAATTCCCCCGCCAATAACAACTGCTGTTTTATTTTTAGTTTCTTCAAACAATGTTTTGAGATGTTTTTTAGAAACATATTCTCCTTCCAAAGGAATTGTTATTATATCTGGAGAGAAGGTAGCTATTATTCCTGCTGATCTTCTTGGAGCAATAACTTCAACAATATCTGCTCCTGATCTATATGCTGCAAGAGCTGCCAAGGCATTGAATGCTGGGCTGCCAGAATATTTTTCAGATCCGCCTATTATCAATAATGCTCCATAATCATATTTACGAGCATTAAATTTTCTTTTAGGATAAACCTGTTTTAAAATATCTTTTTTCAATAACATTATAGATGTGATGTCCATCCTCCATCAATGGGGATTATTGCTCCATTCACATAAGAACTTGCGTCTGATGCCAAATAAACAGCTAATCCTGCTAATTCCTCGGCTTTGCCAGGTCGTTGTAATGGTGTGCCTGTTTTAATCATCATCTGAAAACCTTTGTCTCTTAATAATCCTTCAGTCATAGGGGTAACAATCACTCCTGGACAGATTGAATTGCATCTTATTCCATATTTTGCCCAATCAGTTGCAATTGTTTTTGTAAGCATATTAATTGCTGCTTTTGAACAGTTATATGCTGCTGAATTTGCAAAAGCAGACAATCCTGCAACAGACGCTACATTAATTATTGCTCCTTTTTTCTGTTTTTTCATATAAGGGAATACGGATTGTACACAAAGCAAATATCCATTTAAATTAATATTCATTATTTTATCCCATTCCTGTTTTTTCATTGTTTCTAAAGGGGTTGGATTGTAGATTCCTGCATTATTGATTAAAATATCAATTTTCTTGAATCTTTTTATTGTTTCTTTGATTAGATTATCAACAGAATCTTTAGAACTAACATCTGTTTTAACAGCAATTGCTTTTACGCCTAATTTTTTTATCTCTTTTGCTGTTTTTTCAGATTCTTTTTCAATAATGTCAGAGATAACTATATTGCAGCCGTGTTTTGCTAAACCCATTGCCATTGCTTTTCCTAGACCTCTACAACCTCCAGTAACAATCGCAACTTTATTTTTAAGATTAAATTCTGATAACATATTACCACCTCTTTTATATTAAGAA
>PEXF01000055.1:518-12317 GCA_002779205.1 Candidatus Hydromicrobium americanum | reverse complement strand
TTAACTCTTTTTTTAGATTTAGGTACCAATGGTGAACTGGTAGTAGGAAATTCCGAATGGATGATGGGCGTATCCTGTTCGGCAGGACCTGCTTTTGAAGGCGGCGGAGTAAAATGCGGGATAAGAGCAGTTGATGGCGCTATTGAAAAGATATCGATTAATCAAAAGACATATAAATGTCAGGTTGGGGTCATAGGTGGCGGTAAATCCAGGGGCATTTGCGGTTCTGGTATGATTGATTTAATCGGAGAGATGTATTTAAAAGGTGTTGTTGACAGGAAAGGCAGATTTAATATGGACATAGGAAATAAATATCTTAAATGTGTAGATAATGATTGTCAGTATATTTTAGTTAATGGTAAGAATAGTGCAACGGGAGAAGATATATATATTAGTGAAGTTGATATTGATAATTTAATAAGAGCAAAGGCAGCTATTTATGCAGGAATTAAAACGCTTCTGGAGGAAGTTGATTTAAGTGTGTATGACCTGGAAAAGATATATATAGCAGGTGGATTGGGAAGATACTTAAATATCAAGAATGCTGTAATTATCGGGATGCTTCCGGATGTAGATACCAGTAAATATTTTTTTCTTGGAAATACTTCAATAACCGGAGCTTACCTGAGTTTGCTTTCGGAAGATAAATACAGGCAAAGTTCTAAAATTGCGGAGCATATTACCTATATTGAATTAAGTGTCAATATGAAATTTATGGACAGGTATGTGGCAGGTCTGTTTTTACCTTATACCGATATGAAAGATTTCCCAACAGTAGAGGAGTGTCTTTACCCACTTGATACCAAGCTAAAAAAATGAACTAACTAAAAGGAAGTTTATATAAGTGAATATGAAAATTGCATTGGCTGGAAAAGGAGGTACAGGTAAGACTACCATTGGTAGTCTTGTTATTAGGAGCCTGATTGAGAAAAAAAAGGGTCCAATACTGGCGCTGGATGCTGATCCCAATTCAAATCTTAATGAACTTTTAGGGGTTGTCGTTATAAATACTATAGGTGCGATAAGGGAAGATTTTAAAAAAAGTGCCTCCCGGCTTGCAAGTGGAATTTATAAAGACCAGCTGATTGAGATGAATATTCACCAGATATTAGTAGAAGGTAAGAATTTTGATCTGCTGGTAATGGGCAGGGGAGAAGGACCGGGCTGCTATTGCTATGCCAATAATCTATTTAAAAGATATATAGATATCCTGCAGGATAATTATGATTATATTGTTATGGATAATGAAGCGGGTATGGAACATTTAAGCAGGAGAACAACCAGCGATGTAAATTACCTGCTTATAATTTCTGACCCTTCTCCGAAGGGAATCCTTACTGCATCAAGGATAAAAGACCTGTCTGACGAGATAAACATTAATGCTGAAAAAATATTTCTGATAGTAAACAGGGTTAATGGGAAACTAGATGAAAGGCTCAAGGAATATATAGAGGAGAAAAAGCTTGATTTGCTGGGTATTATAAATATGGATGATAATATTTATGAAATGGATATCAGCGGAAAAACAATATTTAATATCCCGGAAGACAGCCTGGCATTAAAACAGGTAAAAGAATTAATAGAAAAGCTTAAACTGTAATGTTTAAAATTAGAAAATATTATAAAAAACTATTATTTTATAGCTTGGAATTTTAGACCATTTACGGCTCTTTGTATTGTGTAGAAAATTGTTGGTTATAAATAAAAAAGTATAATATAAATTATTTGATTTTTTTTTATTCATAAATAGAGATCTTAAAATAAACTGCAGTTTTCTAATAAAAGTGATAGAATATTTTAAATTATTGTTTGGTTTACGGGGTAAATTATTTATAATCAGTAAGATTACTAATTGATAGAGGGGGGAAGGTTGAGTTTTCAAGTTCCAAAAAATACTTATACCGGAAAGATCAATGTGCTGAAGCTGAGTAAAGATAATACAGGAATTAAAGTGGGTGGCGAAGCTGCCCTGCCTTTTTACAGTTTTGAGGGTGAAATACCTAACAAGCCTATTATTGCAATTGAAGTTTATGACACAAAACCTTCTGATTGGCCGCAAGTTGTAAGTAAGTATTATAGTGATGTTTTTGATGATCCTGTAAAATGGGCTAAAAAGAGTATTAGCGAGTATGGTGCAGATGCTATATGTCTGCAGCTTGCGAGCATAAATCCTGATATGGGAGATATGAAACCTGAAGAAGCTGCGGAACTTACTAAAACTGTAAGGGAATCCATTGACAGGCCCTTGATAGTATATGGAAGTGGCCCAATGGAGAAGATTGCTGCGGTGATGAAAAAGGTTTCTGAAAAAAATAAAGACAGTAATATTTTGATGGGCTGGGTAGAAGAAGATAATTATAAGACTATGGGTGCTTCAGCTATAGGATATAGTAATAATCTTATAGCTTTAAATCCTCTTGATGTAAATATAGCCAAGCAACTAAATATATTACTTACTCAATTAGGCCTGCCTGCTGACAGAATAGTTATGGATCCATCAATATCTGGCTTGGGTTACGGAATTGAATATTGTTATTCTGCTATGGAAAGATTAAAAATAGCCGCACTGATGCAGGATGATAAAATGACCCAAATGCCAATGATATGTAATTTAGCTCCTGAAGTATGGAAAGTAAAAGAAGTAAAGGAGAGTGAAGAGCAGTATCCAGAGTGGGGGGATTTAGAAGAAAGAGGGATAAACTGGGAAACAATATCAGCTATGAGCACACTTATGGCTGGGGCTAACATGGTAGTTATGAGGCATCCAAAGGCAGTTAATATAATAAAAGAATTTATCGAGGAACTACTTTAGAAACTATTTTCAAATAAGGATGGAGTAATAAAATGAATAAGAATAAAAACAAAATAAGCCCGGATGAGCTGAGTGAAGATAGAGCAGTCAGAGAGATAATGGAAAAAATGGCAGCAGGGGATTTAAAGGAAATAGAAACTGCTTTTGATAGAGCTCAGACTATGAAATGTTGTCCTATTGGTTCTGGCATATCGGGGATTTGCTGTAAAAATTGCGCAATGGGTCCCTGCAGGGTAAGAGAAGATAGGACTGGCCTGTGCGGTGCAACTATGGGGACTATAGCTGCCAGAAATTTAGCCCGTCACATTGCAGCAGGCGCTTCTGCTCATTCTGATCATGGAAGAGATTTAGCACACTTGCTGGGTCTGGTAGCGGAAGGTAAAGCTCCAGGATTTAAAATTAATGATGAGCTAAAGCTTTTAAAACTTGCTAAAAATCTCGGCATTAGCATAGATGATAGGGATACAAAAGAAATTGCTAAAGAGACATCGAAAAAGGCTCTTTCTCTCTTCGGGCAGCAACTTGGAGAAATAGACTTAATAAAGTTGGCTCCTAAGAAAAGGCAGGAAGTTTGGAGGAAAAATAATGTTGTCCCTAGAGGCATAGATAGGGAAATAGTAGAAACAATGCATAGAACTCACATGGGTGTAGACCAGGATGCAGAGCATATTTTAGATCATACTATTAGAACTGCTCTGTCTGATGGATGGGGTGGTTCTATGGTAGCTACTGAAATTACTGATATCCTGTTTAGAACTCCTCAAGCAGTTCCTGCTAAGACCAACTTAGGAATGTTAGACAACGATAAAGTAAATCTTGTAATTCATGGTCATGAGCCGACACTATCTGAGCTTATCGTTGAGCTTTCAAATGATGAAGAAATTATTGAATATGCTAAAAGTAAAGGTGCACAAGGGATTAATATAGTGGGAATATGTTGTACTGCAAATGAAGTTTTGATGCGCCAGGGTGTATCCCCTATTGGTAATTTTCTTTCCCAGGAAATTGCCATGATGACTGGTGCAATAGAGCTAATGGTAGTAGATATACAATGTATAATGCAAGCTCTGGGAGAGCTTTCTAAGAGATTTCATACAAAACTTATCACTACTTCTGCCAAGTGTAAAATTCCTGGAGCAACTCATATGGAGTTTAAAGACAATAATGGTATTGAGCTGGCAAGAGAAATAATTACAATGGCAATAGATAATTTTAAAAATAGAAAAGAAGTATTTATACCGAATATAACTGATGATTTGGTAGCTGGATTCTCTCATGAATACATTAGATATGCTCTTGGTGGAAAATTTAGAGAATCCTTTAGACCATTGAATGATGCTATTATTGATGGAAGGATTCAGGGGGTGGTTGCCATAGTTGGTTGTAATAACGCTAGAGTACCTCATGATAAATACCACAATTTTCTAACCAGAGAGTTAATTAAGAGAGATTATCTGGTAGTTCTTACCGGCTGTGCAGCAATTTCTACAGCTAAATGTGGATTGATGAAACCAGAGGCATTAAAGTATGCAGGAGAGGGCTTGAGGTCTATTTGTGAAGCAGTAGGAATACCACCCATACTTCATATGGGCTCCTGTGTAGATAATTCCAGGATACTTACAGTTCTATCAGAAGTGGTAAGTGAGGGTGGATTGGGAGAAGATATAAGCGATCTTCCAGTAGCTGGCATTGCTCCAGAATGGATGAGTGAAAAGGCACTTTCTATTGGCACTTATTTTGTTGCATCTGGGGTATACACTATATTTAGTGGTGAGCCTATACCGGTTGAATCAAGTCAGGAAGTTAAAGGTATTATTACCAAAAAGTGGGAAGAAAAATTTGGAGGTAAGTTAGAGTATGTTTCAGACATAAATGAAGTATTAAATAAAGTAATAGGCCATATCCAGGCTAAAAGAAAAGCATTAAAGATAGATGTTAAGAAGGAAAGAGTTCTATTTGATATGGAAGCAAGGAGGGGCATGGAAAATGTCTAAAATAATTGCAACAAGTGCTATAAAAGGTTCATATAAAATTCTTAAGCGTGCAGAAAAATCACTAAAAGAATGCATTAAAAAGCATGGCCAGGACCAGAAAATAGAGTTTCCCAATACTGGCTACTATCTTCCTGTCATATATAGCATGACAGGAATTAAAGTTGAAAAGTTATCTGATGCAGCAGGAGTCCTGGAAGAGGCAAAAAAATTACTTCCTTCTGTTCCCAGTGGTAAGGTTTGGATACCATATTTGGGAGGGGCTCTGGATGCAGGGATTGCTACTCTATGGGCAGAAGAAATAATAGAAGCTATAAAATATATAGATGGTCCATTACCAAATAATGGAATCTGGCTGGGTGCAGCTACAGATGTGATACTAAGGGAGAGAGGTATAGAATTTGTAGATGGCTCTGCTCCTGGATTTGCTGCCTGCGTAGGGGCTTGCAAAGAGAATAAAACTGCAGTTAAGGTTGCAAGAGAACTTCAGGGGAAAAATATCTATGTGTTTATGAGTGCTTCAACAGATGGAAAATCTATGGCTGAACAACTAGTGGAAGAAGGAGTGGAATTAGGTTGGGGTACCAGGCTCGTCCCGTATGGTAAAGATATAACAGCTACAGTATATGCTGCAGGTTTTGCTGCAAGGGTTGCCTTAAGTTTTGGAGGTGTTCAACCTGGAGATTTTAGGAAAATGCTACTTTATAACAAAGATAGAGTATTTGCATTTGTTCTTGCTTTGGGAGAAGTTGACGAGGAAAAGTATGCCAATGCAGCAGGAGCTATAAATTTTGGATTTCCTACCATAGCTGATACACAAATACCAGAAATATTACCAAGAGGGGTATGTACCTATGAGCATGTGGTTTCCAATATTTCTGATGATGAAATTGTTTCCAAAGCTATAGAGATAAGAGGGCTTAAAGTTACCATAGATAAAGTCGATGTCCCTGTGGCTTTTGGGCCTGCTTTTGAGGGGGAAAGAGTAAGGAAGGAGAATACCTATGTTGAATTTGGCGGCAACAAAAGCGAGGCAGTAGAATTTTTGAGTATGGCAGGTTCTTCTGAAGTAGAAGATGGCAAGATAGAAGTGTTTGGTCCTGAAGTCGATGACGTAAAAGAAGTAGGAAGTGCACTTCCACTTGGAATATTTGTTCAAGTTTACGGTAGAAAAATGGAGGAAGATTTTGAACCGGTAATGGAAAGGCAGATTCATTATTTTTTAAATTACCCTTCGGGAGTATTTCACATGGGACAGAGAGATATACCCTGGCTTAGGTTTAGTAAAGATGCAGTGAAAAGTGGTTTTAAGATAAAACACATAGGAACAGTTCTTCATGCAAAGATGCATTCGCAGTTTGCAAATATAATGGATAAGGTTCAAATAAAAATTTATACTAATCCTGAAGATGTAATAGCTCTTAAAAAGAAAGCTCGAGAAGTTTTTAAAGCGAGGGATGAAAGACTTGGAGCCTTAACTGATGAGTCTGTAGACACTTTTTATTCATGTACTCTTTGCCAGTCATTTGCTCCCAATCATGTCTGCGCTGTCTCACCGGAAAGACCGGGTCTGTGCGGCGCATATAACTGGCTGGATTGCAAGGCTTCCTATGAGATTAATCCCACAGGCCCGAACCAGCCTATAAAGAAAAGCGAAACTTTAGATGAAAATTTAGGTGTATGGAAAGGGATAAATGACTTCGTTTACAAAGCTTCACACCAAACTCTTGAATCTTTTTCTGCATATTCTATGATAATAAATCCCATGACCTCTTGTGGCTGTTTTGAGGTTATTGTTACCATTCTTCCTTCCATTAACGGTGTTATGGCAGTAAATAGGGAATACCCAGGGATGACTCCCAGTGGTATGAAGTTCTCCACTATGGCTGGAATGGTTGGTGGGGGAATACAGACTCCTGGTTTTATTGGTATTAGCAAATTTTTTATTGGTTCAAAGAAATTTATAAAAGCCGATGGTGGGCTGAAAAGGTTAGCATGGATGCCTAAAGAGTTGAAGGAAGAAATAAGAGATTTACTTGAAGCACGGGCTAAAGAAATGGGAATAGAAGATTTTCTGGATAAAGTTGCTACTGAGGAAGAGGCAGAGACTGAAGAGGAAGTACTGGAGTGGATACAAAAAGTAAATCATCCTGTTCTTAAAATGGAGCCAATGATATAAAAAATATAGAAGTGTATGTAAAGTGAGGTAAGGAGAGTAAAGTATGGCATTGAGCGGTCTTGAAATATTTAAAAAATTACCGAAAACAAATTGTAAGGATTGTGGATTTCCTACCTGTCTGGCATTTGCCATGCAGCTGGCAGCAGGTAAGGTGGAATTGGAAAAATGTCCTCACATTTCAGAAGAAGTAAAAGAAGCGCTTTCAGAGGCTTCTCAGCCGCCAATCCTGAAAGTGGAAATTGGCGCCGGAAATGACTCTTTTGTAGTTGGCGAAGAGACGGTAATGTTCAGGCATGACAGAACATTTGTAAATCAAAATGCTTTTGCAGTGACTGTAGAAGATGATATGGATAGCAGTAAAATTGAAGAAATAATTAAGGATGTAAATGAGATTGCATATGAAAGAGTGGGCCAGATTCTAAAATTGGATGCTATCTGTATTAAGAATAAATCCAAAGATAAAGATAAGTTTTTAGAAGTTACAGATAAAGTCGCATCACTTACAAAAATACCGTTAATATTAGTTTCATCAGATACTGAAATATTGAAGAGCGCAGCTGGGAAGTTCAAGGAAAATAAGCCGCTCATTCATGCAGCTACTGCCGATAATATAGACTTTTTTATTGCGCTTGGAAAAGAGACGGGATGTCCAATAGCAGTTAGAGGCAAGTCATTTGAAGATATAGCTGTAGTTACCGGAAAAATGCGTGAAGCTGGAATCAAAAATTTGGTAATAGATATTGGGTCAAGGGATTTTAAGGATGATTATTATAATCAAATTATATTAAGGATGGCTGCAATAAAGCAAAAGAACAGGCTTTTTGGTTATCCCACTATAGTATTTCCAGGTGAAATGACTGATGATCCTTTAAAGGAAACTTTAATTGCTTCTGTTTTTGTTGCTAAATATGGTTCGATTATTGTACTTTCAAACGCAAGCCATCAAAATATTTTTCCACTAATGGTATACAGACAAAATATATACACTGATCCCAGAAGACCAATGCAGGTAGAACAAAAGATTTATGAAATTGGCAGCCCTGATGAAAATTCACCGGTTTTAATTACAACTAATTTTTCTCTTACCTATTTTATAATCTCAGGTGAAGTAGAAAGCAGCAAAGTTCCATCCTGGCTCCTGGTTATGGATGTTGAAGGTCAGTCTGTTCTTACTGCCTGGGCAGCAGGGAAATTCGTTCCAGAATTGATTGCTCAATTTGTAAAGAAGAGTGATATTGCAGAAAAAGTAAAGAAAAAGGAAATTGTAATACCTGGTTATGTGGCGCAGCTTCAGGGCGAATTAGAAGACGAGCTGGGAGATGGATGGAAAGTTGTTGTTGGTCCAAGAGAAGCTGGTGAGGTCCCTAAATTTTTAAAGGAATATAGTGCTTAGTCAGGACTTAAATTTTATTTTTTATGGGTAAATTTCATTTTAAAATCAGTCATATATGTATGAATATTAATTCATGCTGTTAATAAATTGGCCAACTCAATATTTTTTTAATTTAATTTGTAACAAGATAGTAATTTTTATATAATTCAGTGGCGTATTTTTTTTTATTAAATATTTAACTTGAAAAAATGAGAGGTGC
Source organism: Candidatus Hydromicrobium americanum (assembly GCA_002779205.1). Classification (GTDB taxonomy): domain Bacteria; phylum Actinomycetota; class Humimicrobiia; order Humimicrobiales; family Humimicrobiaceae; genus Hydromicrobium; species Hydromicrobium americanum. The sequence continues at coordinate 3,743 of PEXF01000055.1, read as the reverse complement.
TTATGAAAAGTGATATTGAAATCGCTCAAGCAGCAGAGATGAAGCGCATAAGAGAAATTGCTGAGTCAGTCGGTCTTGATGAAGAATATCTGGAATTGTATGGAAATTATAAAGCAAAGGTAAAACTGGAGGTTCTGGAGAATTTTAAGGACAGGCCAAACGGAAAGTATATTGATGTCACAGCCATTACTCCCACTCCACTCGGTGAGGGTAAAACAGTAACTACAATTGGACTGAGTATGGCATTAAACAAACTTGGTAAAAAAGCTATTACCTGTATAAGGCAGCCTTCTCTAGGTCCGGTATTTGGTATAAAGGGTGGGGCAGCAGGTGGTGGCTATTCTCAGGTTCTTCCAATGGAAGATTTTAATCTGCACCTGACTGGGGACACCCACGCTGTGGGTATAGCTAATAATCTTCTAGCTGCTTTTTTAGACACACATATTATGAAAGGGAATGAACTTAATATTGATCCCTTCAGTATAACTCTGAATAGAGTTGTAGATGTTAGTGATAGAGCGCTAAGAAATATTATAATAGGTCTTGGAGGTCCTCTAAACGGAGTTCCCAGAGAAACAGGTTATGATATTACAGTAGCTTCAGAAGTAATGGCAATTCTTGCCCTTACTACAAGTCTTAAAGATTTACGGGAGAGATTGGCCAGAATGGTAGTCGGTTCTACTTATGACGGAAAGCCGGTTACTGCTGAGAATTTAAAATGTGCAGGTGCAATGACTGTTCTTCTAAAAGATGCTATAAAACCCAATTTGCTTCAGACAATAGAACACACACCTTGTTTTGTCCATGCCGGTCCATTTGCTAATATTGCTCATGGGAATAGCTCTATTTTAGCGGATAAGATAGCAATAAAGATTGGAGATTATGTTGTAACGGAAAGTGGATTTGGAGCTGACTGTGGAGCAGAAAAGTTTATGGATATCAAATGCAGATACAGTGGTCTTAAACCCGATGCAGTGGTAATTACTTGTACAGTAAGAGCACTGAAGATGCACGGCGGAGGATTTGAATTTATACCTGGCCAGGGTGTTGATAAAGAGTTAATGAACAGGCCAAATGTAGAAGCAGTTGAAAAAGGCTGTGAAAATTTGGAAAAAATGATAGAAAACATGAAACTTTTTGGTCTTCCTGTAGTGGTAGCTATAAATAATTTCGATGCTGATACAGAAGAGGAAATAGATGTAATAAAAGATGAAGCTAAAGCAGCAGGTGCAGAAGGTGCCATTGTAAGTAATGTTTGGGAAAGAGGTGGAGAAGGTGGAGTTGAGCTGGCAGAAGCAGTTGTTAAAGCTGCTGAAAAACCTACCGAGTTTAAATTTTTATATCCTCTGGGTTGGCCTATTAAGAAAAAAATTGAAATCATTGCTACTGAGATTTACGGCGCGGATGGGGTAAATTATTTGCCGGAAGCAGAAAAGAAAATAGATTTATATACTAAACAGGGATTTGACAAATTACCTATATGTATGGCCAAAACCCATCTTTCTTTAAGTCATGATCCTAATATTAAAGGCAGACCAAGAGGATATAGAATACCCATTAGAGACGTAAGAGCTTCTGTTGGTGCAGGTTTCCTGTATCCATTACTTGGTATGATGAGGACTATGCCAGGACTTCCAAAAGTTCCGGCTGGAACCAATATAGATATTGACGATGAGGGGAATATCGTTGGATTGTTCTAAGTAGAAAATTTTATTTTATAAATGAAATGTATATATAATTTTATATAAATTATTATAAATTCTAAATATAGGGGTGATTAAAATAGCTAAATTAATCAGTGGAACTAAGATTTCACAGGACATTAAAAACGAGATAACTGAAGAAGTAAAAGAGATGAAAAGGACAAAAGGCATTGTACCGGGTCTTGCGGCAATACTTGTGGGGGATAATCCTGCTTCGAAAGTGTATGTGGGAAGCAAACAGAAAGGATGCGAAGAGGTTGGTTTTAAATCTGAAACTATCAAAATGGATGAGGGTGTATCTACAGAAGATGTATTAAAAGAACTAGATAAATTAAATAACAGGGAAGATATTCATGGAATTTTGGTTCAACTTCCATTGCCGGGACAGGTAGACAAAGCAAAGGTTCTGGAAGCAATATATCCTAAAAAAGATGTGGATGGATTTCATCCTGTAAATACAGGTAAGTTGGTAACCCAGCAAGAGTGTCTGGTGCCGGCAACACCCTCTGGTATTATAGAAATGTTAAAGAGGGAGGGTATAGATATAAAAGGCAAGAATGCTACTGTGGTGGGCCATAGTGAAATAGTCGGAAAACCGGTGAGCCTGCTTCTTTTAAATGAATGGGCTACGGTTACTATATGCCATATTGAAACCAGAGATCTAAAAATTCATACCAGGGATGCGGATATTCTGATTGTAGCTACCGGTGTACCATATCTAATTAAGGGTGATATGGTTAAAGAGGGGGCTGTGGTTATAGATGTAGGAATCAACAGGATTACAAAAGATAAGGCGAACCAGGAACTGCTGGAATGGAGAAGAGAGGACTTTGAAAATAAAGGCGCTACATTAATTGGGGATGTAGACTTCTTAAGAGTAGAACCTAAGGCCAGCTATATATCACCGGTACCGGGCGGAGTAGGACCTATGACCATCGCTATGCTGCTCAGTAATACATTGAAGGCAGCAAAGAATATCGTTGGTATGAAATAGTAACTATTTTAAATAAAAGGTAATTTTATGTTCTGTGCCAGGGTAATTGGAAAAGTAATATCCACTATTGTAAAGAGGGGTACTTTTTAAGAGCTATCCATAAATTTTTTTAGTATTTTTTCTCCCCTTAACCTCAAAAATGTATCCAGGACTTCCTGATATCTTTCACATATTGGTTTACTGTTGTCTTTGTATATAAGAATAGAAGAATAAGCGCAGCCGCCTCCACAAACAGGAGCAAATTTACAGGTTCTGCATTTTTCAATATTCAGTATGGTTCTTTCTGTCCACAGCTTTTTTTTATCGGAGTAGAATTCAAGCTCAGGGCTGAATTTACCGATAGCATATTCTGGATTGCCTATGGATTCACCGCAGGCATATATATATCCATCGGGGCAGAAGACATTAAGTTCCAACAGGTTGCTCTCACAGTTAAAAAATTTGGGAGAAACATTCGGAGCACCACCGGTTATTTCCAATATATGCCGCAATGGTTTGAATAGATGAAAACCAAATAAATCTTCTAAT
>PEXF01000055.1:0-179 GCA_002779205.1 Candidatus Hydromicrobium americanum | reverse complement strand
TACAATGATGAATCATCGACTATTAGACAAATTAGAACGAGAAGGAATCACTCTTAGAGATTATTTCAATCACCTTAGATTCAACTATCTCAGCCCCCTAAGAACTTCTTCCAAAAGAGTTTTCATAGAACGAGTTTTAGGAAAAAGCGTGGAAGAAATCTTAGAAGAGATAAAGCCGA
>PEXF01000153.1:2685-3130 GCA_002779205.1 Candidatus Hydromicrobium americanum | reverse complement strand
TGATTTTAACATAGAAAGTGATTTGCTTAGTTGGATTGGGGGAGCTTCATTAAGAATAGGAGTTCAATCTTCCCAGTTTATCAATTACAAAGTAAAATTATCCTCCAAGGACCAGGTCCAAAATGCTCTTAAACTCGTACACGCAATATGTATAGGTCGCTAAAAGGATATTTGGGCTTTGCCGCTCTGGCAGTTATCATTGCCTTCCTGATTTACTCTCAGTATATGGCTCGAGAGCTTGAAAGCGAGACAACTACTATATCCAGAATATATGGGAAATTTTGTGCTAGTGCTGCTGAAGATGAAACGTCTGTCATCTTTGATGAAATTATTACAAAAATAAATTTCCCAGTTATAGTTACATCACCTACAGGAGAAATAATCAGTTCAAGAAATGTAGACTCCCCAACTCCTCAACTTATACAAAAACTTGACCGTGAACACG
>PEXF01000153.1:0-2679 GCA_002779205.1 Candidatus Hydromicrobium americanum | reverse complement strand
TTAAAATTAAATATGAAGGCAATCTCCTCGCCCAGGTCCACTATGGTGACTCCAGAATAAGGAAACTTTTGAAATTTGCACCTATTGCTGAAATTGTTCTCGGTGCCTTATTAATTATAATTGGAATAATATGGCTCTACACTTTAAAAAAGAGTGAAGAAAATGCCCTCTTCGCCGGAATAGCAAAAGAAACTGCACATCAGCTCGGAACACCAATTTCTTCGCTTATGGGATGGAAAGAACTCATAAAGGACAAAGAGATAAAGTCTTCTTTTCAGGAAGACCTAAACCGCCTATCTGCTATTGCAACCAGATTCCACAAAATTGGTTCCCAACCTGAGTTCCAGCTTCAACCCATAGACGAAGTTCTAAAATCAACTGTAACTCACATCAGAGAGCGAATCTCAAAAAAAATAGACATTATAGAAGATTATTCGGACCACTCTCAAGTAAAACTTGCTCCTGAACTCTTTTCCTGGGCTATTGAAAATTTAATAAAAAATTCTGCAGATGCAGAAAGTACTCAGATTAAAATCTCTACCAAGGCAAGTAAACAAGCCAAGATAATAGTAAGTGATAACGGAAAAGGAATTCCTAAAAACTCTTTAAAAAAAATCTTTTCTCCCGGATACACTACAAAGGAATATGGTTGGGGAATGGGGCTCTCTCTTGCCCGTAGAATTATATCAATGCATCATGGGAAAATACATTGTAAACCAAATAAGTCTGGTTCAACTTTCATAATTTCTCTCCCTTTAAAACGAACTTAACGAATAAAAAAATTTGTCCGCAGATATTTATAGATAAATTAATTAGAGATTAGTTAATTAGTCAACCGGGTAGGTGCTTGGTGGCACAGCCATCTTGGCTGTGTGCTAATCTTTTCTCTGCGTTCTTTGCGTCTCTGCGGTATAAATAAGTCCGTAGATAAGATAATCACCGCAAAGTCGCAGAGGTCGCAAAGTTTTTTGTAGCACACAGATTTGCACAGATTAGAAAGATAGACACAAATTGAGAAAACAGAAATTAAGAAATTGGAAACTGGGAATTTCCATTTTCTATTTTCTAATTTCTCTCATGAAATCTGTTTTATCTGTGAATATCTGTGTGCTAATCTTTTCTTTGGTGGCACAGCCATCTTGGCTGTGTGCTAATATTTTCTGATGAAACGTATCCTCTGGATAGATGATGAAATTGCCTCTCTGAAATCTCTCATCCTTTTACTTGAAAATAACGACTGCTTTGTCCAAGAAGTATCAAATGGAGACGATGGATGTGAAATTCTCCAGAAAGAGAACTTTGACCTTATATTATTGGATGAAATAATGCCCGGGAAGGACGGCCTCGCTACCCTTAAACAAATAAAAGAAATCAATCCTTCTATCCCTGTAGTTATGATTACAAAAAGTGAAGAAATCAGTATGATTGACAGAGCTTATACCAGAGGTGTCAATGACTTTCTTTCCAAGCCTTTAAACCCTAACCAGCTTATCTCTACCTGTAAACGATTACTTGAAAGAGAAAATCTCATCAGCAGAGAAATCCCTCAAGACTACACAAAATTTTATCAAACCATAACTCAAGAAATTATGGATGTTCCTAATTGGCAAAAATGGAAATCTATTTACTTGTCTCTTGTCTCCTGGAATGCGAAAATAGGCAAACACCCTGAACTCCAAACTCTCCATCAAGAACTCCTAACTCAATGTGAGTGCGAATTCACCAAATTCGTCGAGTCAAATTATCTAAATTGGCTCCACAATTCTGACACTCCTCCACTCTCTATCAATATAATACCAGATTTCGTAATACCTCATACTATGAACTACAAAAGAGTCTATCTCATTATTTTGGATTGCCTTAGATTTGACCAGTACCTTTCTATTCGCCCTTATCTCCAAGAACTTTTCAAACTTAAAGAAGACTTTTACTCTTCAATACTTCCTTCTGCCACTCCATTTGCGAGAAATGCCATTCATAGCGGTCTCTACCCACGCGAAATTAGTATAAAATATCCTGAACTCTGGGACCCCGAAGAAAATAAACATGAAGATAAACTTCTTGCTCTTCAGCTCCGCAGATTTAATCTCCAATCTGCCTATATAAAAGTTAGAAACCTCGGTGAAGAACTGAACTTGAAAAAAAACATAAAAAAATTCAAATCCCAGCAAATAGTCTCTATTGTCATAAACTTTCTTGATTACTTGGTTCATGCTAAATACGAATCAGCTGTTCTTGATGAACTTGTCCCTGATGAACAAGCACTTTGTTCTCTCACTACGATTTGGTTCTCAAGGTCTCATCTATACGAACTCCTGCGAGAACTCGCTCAAGAAGGAAACCCAATTATCCTCACAACTGACCACGGTGCTATACTTGTCCGTCACCCAACTATTATCTACGGAAGTAAAGCCATATCACATAACTTAAGATATAAATATGGCCCTGCTCTACGATGCGACCCAAAACACGCTCTATTCATTCAAAATCCAGCAGAATATAAATTACCAGGGAATTTTAGATATGGACTCGCAAAAGAAGATTATTACTTTACCTATCCAACACACCCTCAGGAATATGCTTCCAGATACCGATTGACTTTCCAGCACGGAGGAATCTCTATGCAGGAAATGATTATCCCCTGCATCACTCTTATCTCTAAATAATATCATTTTTCGG
>PEXF01000107.1 GCA_002779205.1 Candidatus Hydromicrobium americanum | reverse complement strand
GGGCAAGCCACCAGACCGTTTAAATTCTTCGGCAGAACTGCGTATCTACCCACCGGTGCTTTACAGATAGCGTTAAAATCAGGAGCACCACTGGTACCGAGCTTCATTTACAGAAAGGATAAATATAACCATTTTCAGATAATTGAAAAACCCATTGACCTGATAAGAGAAGGAGACAAAGAAACATTGATTAACAAAAATATGGAAAAAGTGCTGGAGGTTATGGAAAAGTACATCAGAAATAATATTTCCGAATGGGAAATGTTTCATGATATCTGGAGTGAAAAATAGTTTCATTTCATTTATAATTTACTCACTTTTGCATATATGCTTTAATATCTGGCAACCCGGAATTTTATCAATTCTGCGATTGGCAGATAAACAGAAAAAGAGGGATAGAAATAAAAAGTAAAACTTACAAACCTGGGCTGAATCCTGTTTCTTCCAATGAAGTATCATGGCACACAAAGTCCATCGAAGAAGTTGTAAAAACCCTAAAGACCAATATTAAAACCGGCTTAAGTAAAAAAGAGGCAGAAGATCGGATCGCAAACTACGGCTATAATGAACTGGAAGAAAAAAAAGGAAGGACACCCTTCAGAATATTCGTCTCCCAGTTTAATGACTTTATGATATGGATACTTATTGCTGCTGCTTTCATCTCCGGTATAATTATAAGGGAGATCACCGATGCAATAGTAATACTGATTATACTGGTAATAAATTCAGTTTTAGGCTTTGTCCAGGAATTCCGCGCTGAAAAAGCCCTTCAGGCTCTAAAAGAGCTTGCTTCTCCCAGCGCTCTGGTTATAAGAAATAGCCAGGAAAACAGTATTTATTCCAAAAAACTGGTGCCCGGTGATATTATCAAATTAACTACGGGTGACCTCGTACCAGCAGATTGCAGAATTTTAAGCCAGGTAAATCTGCAGGCTAATGAATCAATTATCACCGGTGAATCTCTTCCAGTCAATAAAATAACCACACCCTTAAGTAAAGTAAATATTCCCCTTGGTGATAAAAAAAATATGCTCTTTAGCAGCACCAATATTGTCAAGGGTAGGTGTATTGCCATTGTCACAGACACGGGACAGAGTACTGAAATTGGGAAAATAGCAAGCATGGTTCAGGAAGAAGAGGAGCTAACCCCTCTTCAGATTGAATTAAAAACTGTTGGTAAAAAGATCGGTATAATATGCCTGGCAGTAAGCGCGATTGTCTTTTTATCTGGGATACTAAAAGGTAATTCGGTTGCTCAGATGCTCCTTGTTGCAGTAGCGCTGGCAGTTGCTGCCATACCTGAAGGTTTACCTGCTATAGTTACAGTATCCCTGGCGCTTGGAGTTCAGAGAATGGCAAAGAATAACGCTATAGTCAGAAAATTAAGTTCTGTTGAAACTCTCGGTAGTGTATCCGTTATCTGTACCGATAAAACCGGAACCCTCACCAAAAACAAGATGATGGTGCGCAGAATCTATTCAGGCTTAAAAGAGGTTAAAGATTATAATAATTTCATCGAAAGATATAATAAGGCAGACAGTAATAGCAGTAAAAAAACCTTAACTGTAGAGAATTTAGACAGCGACAGCGCACTAAAACTTTTAATCGATAATGCTGTTTTATGCAATGATGCATATTACATAAATAAGGAAACCGGGCAGATTACCGGAGATCCAACAGAAGCCGCACTTATTGAACTGGGCAGTTTTTATTCAATAGATAAAAACAAACTAGAAAAAGATTATCCCCGAAAACTGGAAGAACCTTTTGATTCTGAACGCAAAATGATGACCACCATCAATAAAATACCATCCGGCGATAATCACCGTAACCAAAGATATATACTCTTTTCAAAGGGAGCTCCTGAGGTAATTGCAGGGAAATGCACCAGAATAATTAAAAATGGTAGAATAGAAAATTTAACTGATTCCGATAAAGAAAAAATCATTGAAAATAATCATACACTTGCCGGCAAAGCAATGAGGAATCTGGCTTTTGCTTTCAAGTATCTGGACGAGCTCCCTGACGAAGAAAGAATAAAAGAGGTGGAAGAAGATCTGGTATATCTGGGTATAGTAGGAATGATCGATCCACCACGGCCGGAAGTATATGATGCCATTGAAAAATGCAAGAGAGCCAATATTAAAATCATTATGGTAACCGGAGACCATAAACTAACCGCCAGGGCTATTGGTGAAGAGCTGGGAATACTTGGTCCGAAAGACAAAATTATTGATGGCACAGAATTTGATCTTATGACCAAAGAGGAGCTTGAAAAACAAATAGAATATATAAGAATCTTTGCCAGAGTCTCCCCTTCAAATAAGGTTGGCATTGTGGAAGCCTTAAAGAAAAACCATCATATAGTAGCTATGACAGGCGACGGAATAAATGATGCTCCATCGCTAAAAAAGGCCGATATCGGTGTGGCTATGGGTATTGTAGGAACCGATGTGAGTAAGGAGTCAAGCGATATGATTTTAACTGATGATAATTTTGCCACCATAGTAAAGGCTATAAAACAGGGAAGAGTAATATATGATAACTTAAAAAAATTTATACTATTCCTGCTGTCATGCAATATTTCAGAAGTACTTTTGATGTTTATTTCCATAGTGATTGGTGATTACATATTTTACCTTATAACTGGAGAAAGAGGGTTTCTTTATATACCGCTGCTTCCCGTGCAAATCCTGTGGATGAACCTGATAACTGACGGTCTGCCGGCAATGGCACTGGGAATAGACCCACCTGAAAAGAACATTATGGACAGAAAAGCCACCAGAAGAAAGGAACAGATTTTAAGTAAAAGAGGACTTTCTATGGTTTTATGGCAGGGACTGGTTTTGACTTCCGGAGCGCTTTTTATATATTTTGCCGGTCCTCTATTTTTCAATAACCATGATCTCCTCCATGACCGGGAGATTTTTCAGACTTCTGTTTTTACCGCCCTGGTAATAACCCAGCTGCTTCACACATTTAACTTCAGATTTGAAAACAAAGGTATATTCAGAAGACATATATTTGAAAATAAATATCTTAATCTTGCAGTAATTGTATCAATACTGCTGCAAATTGGAATAATTTATATTCCCCGACTCCAGGGTGTGTTTAAAACAGCCAGCCTGAACCTATACCACTGGCTGCTTATTATTGGAA
>PEXF01000123.1 GCA_002779205.1 Candidatus Hydromicrobium americanum | reverse complement strand
TTTTGAAAATTCATCTAATTTCTTAATTAGTTCTTTAGTAATGTCTTCAATTATTATGGATGCTCCAAATTTATTGTAAGTTTTTTCAACTATTTTTTTAAATTGAATAGAATGTTTTTCACAATATCTAAGTGATTTTCTCAAATCACTTCTTACTTTAGGGTCATTTACGAATTCATAGAGCATACTTTCAAAATAACTGTCAATACTATAATTCACAAGTTTGCATAAAGGACAGCCCTCTTTTTTAAAAGCTTCAAGAAGCTCATGAAAGCTTTTACTCGTGTAATTATTTTTTGAATTACTTTTTTTAAAAATATTGTTAAAGTTCATATCTTTTTCTTATGTTTATTATTGCTTCTTCTGCCCTGGCTTTAATTGTCTCACTATTATCTTTTTCAAGTTTTTTCAGCAGATCTATATCTTTCAGGGAAGATTTTTTTCCCATTGCCTCAATTGCATTTAGTCTTGCCGGTAGAGTTCCAGACAAGGCTATTTTTTTAAAAATTTTTAGTGTTTCATTAGAGCTTATATTTGCCAGTGATTTAACAGCAGTTGCTTGAATATAGGGGCCTTTCGATTTAAAAATAATACCAGTTAGTGCTTTTTTAGTCCTATCACCTTTAAAATCTGATAAAATTTCAGCTGCTCTTAAAACAATTCGGGGATCTTTATGAGAAAGTGCTTTTATAAGCTCATCCTCATAACTTTCATCTTTCCATTTAAGAGCTTTACCACATTCTTTACAAACATTCTGGTTACTCTCATTAGTGCAAAAGCAATTAGGGCAATATATTTTCATATCCTTTTTGTAAAATACATATTTTAATAATTTTAAAATTAACCTGGCTGCTGCAAAGCCTAAAAACACAAGCATTATACAGTCAAAGTAGTGACCAATACGTTTATTAGTGCCGGTATATATTCCTTATCCTTTATAAGGTTTACGGTTTCTAGGCTGAAAGTTGAAAATGTGGTAAATGCCCCAAGTATCCCCATGAACAGAAACACTCTTATATTGGTTGATACTGTTACATTCTGAAATAAATCCCATAAAAAGCATATTATAAAGGCACTAATAAGATTCACAGCCAGAGTTCCGTGAGAGGAAATAATGTTTGATTGTTTTTGAATTAATCCGGAAATCAGATACCTAAGAAGTGTCCCAATTCCTCCACCAATTACTACATATAACAGCCTCATCCACATATTATTAACTCCTTCCAATATTTTAATTAAATATTGTAGGAGTTATCAGCCCTTAGGCAGTTATCGGTGAACTCCATCACCTTTGGGTTTTATATTAATTTAAAACAAATATTAATAGAAATCAAATAAAAATTTGAATCTAAAAATTATAACTCAAAGGATTAATTCTATTGTTCTTTGTCCAATAAGACCCTTAGATAGAAGCATTTTATATTTTATGTATAAACAGTTTTTCAAGGGATGCAGTGTCTATGTCAAGGATATAATATCATAGAGAAATGAAGAAAAAATGAAGAAATGCTAAATAAAAATTTAAAAATTATACCAGGTGAAATTCTTTTAGAAGAATTAAATTCTCTAATAAATTTAAAATAAACATTTTATAAAAAGTGTATTTATTGTAATAGCTATAGTAAGAGTTATAGTGAATGAAATAACACTTCGATTATAGTTCCTTTACCTTTTTTACTATCTACTTTAATAATTCCATTATGAGATTCTACAATCTCTTTTGCAATAGAAAGCCCTAGACCAGATCCGCTATCTGAAGTACTCCGAGACTTGTCAGCTTTATAGAACCTTTCAAAAATATGCCTTATATCTTCTGGAGCTATTCCTACACCAGTATCTGAAACAATTAGCACTATATTGTAGTTAAGTTTCTTTAAGTTTAAGAGAACTTTACCACCTTTAACATTATAGTCTATTGCATTTTTTAAGAGGTTTGTAATGAGGCGATTCAATTGATCCTTGTTACCTTTAATATAACATGATTCTTCAATTTCTTCTTTGAAATTAATCCCCTTTTTATCAGCATAAGTTTTCATTAATTTAAATTGGTTAGTGCAAATCATAGACATATTTATATTATTAAATTGTTTTTTAAGCTTGCCAGAATCGCTTTGAGCTAGAAAAAGTAAGTCATTAGACATATATGTCAACTTATTTATTTCTTCGAGTAAATCCTTTGAAAGATACTTATAATCTTCTATGGATTGTTTTTTATCTAAGGTTACCGCTTCAATACCAGTTTTCATTATAGATAGTGGCGTTCTTAGTTCGTGAGCAGAGTCTGATACAAATCTTTTCTGGTCTTCTAAAGCTTTTTTAATTGGCCGTAAGGTCTTACCGGCTAAGAAATAACTCAATCCACCAATAACCAATATGATTGCAATATCTATTGTAATTAAAACTATCTGCAACCTGTTTATGACTTCTCGTAAAACCACATATTCTATATTAGATTCGCCTTCAAAACCTCCAACTCCTTCAAATTCAAGACTATTTATAATATTATTAACAAATAATAGATATAATAAAAAACTAAACACGGTAACTACTAAAAAAAGTATAACTGTGTAGAATAGGGCTAACTTTAGTCTTGCTTTTAAAAAAGCATTACTTCTTAAATTTATACCCCATTCCACGAATGGTTTGAATATATTTTTCATGGTTTTTATTGTCTAGTTTCTTTCTTATACGTTTAATATAAACATCTACAATATTACTAAATGAATCGTATGCAAAATCCCAGCAATGATCTAATATTTTTTCTCTATCTAATACTATGCCCTTATTTTTTATTAGATACTCCAGGACAGAATACTCCTTAAGGGTGAGATTTAATATTTCATTTCCTTTTTTAACCACATGAGTTGAATTATTCATGACAATATCTTGGCCTTTTAAGATTTCAGGATCTTTTTTAGTGGGGCGTCTTAGCAGTGCCCTTATTCTTGCTAGCAGCTCACCAAATGCAAATGGCTTAATAAGGTAATCATCAGCACCACTATCAAGGCCATTTATTCTGTCATCAACACCTTCTTTTGCTGTTAGCATCAGAATAGGAGTATCTATACCACCTCTACGTAAAGTTTTACAAACCTCAATACCATCTTTTATTGGTAGCATAATATCAAGAATTATTAAGTCGTATTCACCATATAAGGCTAATTTCTCACCTTTTTGTCCATCATAGGCAAAATCCACAGAAAAGCTGTTATTCTCTAGTCCTTTTCTAAGATAAGTTACCAATTTTTTTTGGTCTTCAATTATTAATAATCTCATTGCTTTTTAAAAAATATTTAAATGAATTATTGTTTAGTATAAATA
>PEXF01000033.1 GCA_002779205.1 Candidatus Hydromicrobium americanum | reverse complement strand
TATCTGTGCAACAAAATCCTCAAAATTTAATTCATTCCTGTAAATTTTCTCTTCTATTCTCTTTGCCTCTTTTTCACTTACTACTTTTTCCGCTTTTTCAATCAGTGTTAAAATGTCGCCCTTACCTAATATTCTGGAAGCTATCCTGTCCGGGTAAAATATATCAAAATCCTCGATTTTCTCCCCATTAGATACAAATTTTACCGGTTTTTTAACTACATAATATACGGAGAGCGCAGCACCTCCCCTGGTATCACTGTCTAATTTAGTCAGGATTATTCCATCACATCCAACCCGCAGGTTAAAACTGGAAGCAATATTTACAGCTTCCTGACCGGTCATGGCATCCAATACGAGATATATTTGATGTGGCGTGGTTTTATTTCTGATATTTGCAATCTCATCCATCATATTTTCATCAATATGTAACCTTCCAGCAGTATCAATTATGATTACATCACTCCCGGATTTTTTAAATAATTCTACGCCTTTTACCGATATGGATACCGGGTCTGAATCATTTTCAGAATAAACATCCACATCTATATTTTTTGCCATATCTTCCAGCTGTAGTACAGCAGCCGGCCTGTATACATCTGCAGCAACCACAGATACCTTTTTTTGAAATTTAGTTTTTAAAAAATTAGCTAATTTAATAACAGATGAGGTTTTTCCAGAACCATGAAGTCCAACAGTCATTATAATTGTAGGACCTCTGGAAGCAAAATTAATACCGCCACTGCTTGAACCCAGCATTCTTATAATCTCTTCATTTACTATTTTTACTACATGCTGATAAGGGGTTAGGCTTTCCAATATCTTCTCGCCTGTTGCCTTTGCCTTTACATTTTCTATAAATTCTTTAACCACTTTAAAATTTACATCAGCCTCCAGTAAAGCCAGCTTGATTTCCCTTAAAGCACTATCTAAATCATTTGGGCTTAATTTCCCTTTATTTCTTATTTTATAAAATAAATCTTCAAATTTGGCTGTGAGCAGATCAAACATTCACAAAATCCCTTTCTATCATGAGTTTCAAATTAAGAGAATATCAATTCAGTGAATCTGACAGGATCAAAATAACATATGTCTTCTAATTTTTCACCATTGGTAACCAGCTTTATAGGAATATTCAGATCATTCTTTATAGTAATCACTATTCCGCCTTTAGAAGTGCTGTCTGTTTTAGTTAAAATAATTCCAGTTAAATTTAATGAATTGTTAAATAATTCTGCCTGATTTCTGGCATTCTGACCTGTAGTGGAATCCACTACAAGCAGTATTTCATCAACTTCCCGGTCTATTCTCCTGCAGATTACTTTTTTTATTTTTTTAAGTTCTTCCATAAGATTATACGAAGTTTGCATTCTTCCTGCAGTATCAATTATTACCAGATCGGTTCCTCTGGCTTTTGCCTTTTCTACACTATCATAAACTACTGCCCCGGGGTCAGAAAACTTCTGGTGGTAAACCATATCCATTCCTAATATTTCAGCATAATATTGTATCTGTTCCACTGCAGCCGATCTGTAAGTATCAGCTGCTGATATCAAAACCTTTTTTCCATTCTTTTTAAACATATTGGCTAATTTTGCTATCGAGGTGGTCTTACCTACACCATTTACTCCAACTATCAGGAATACTGTGGGAGGTCTGAATGATATATTTAATTTACTATCTCCATTGCACTTGAGAATTTCTATAATTTGCTGTTTTAATGAAGATTTTACTTTTTCAAGGTTATTTATATTTTCACGGTAAACATAGTCTTTTACTTCTTCTAATATCCTGCTTGCAGTATTAATGCTGATATCACTTGTTACCATCTGTTCTTCCAGCTCGTCCCAGAATGACTTGCGGTCATTTTTAAACTTATTCCAGATATAACTTAAATTTTTAATTAACTTCTGCATATTTTTTCCCGATCTTTTCGGAAATTATTTTGGAAATTCCATTGGACTGCATAGTTACTCCATAAATCGTATCTGCAACTTCCATTGTTCGTTTCTGGTGAGTAATTATTATTATCTGCTGCTTTTCAGAAAATTTCTTCACCAGTGTCAGAAATCTGCTAATATTTACATCATCCAGCGAAGCATCTACTTCATCAAAAACATAAAAAGGTGATGAATTTATTGAATAAATAGAAAAAAGAAATGCTATAGAAACTAAAGATTTTTCTCCTCCGGATAGCAATGAAAGAGGAACAAACTTATTATTACCAATATCTACCTTCAGATCCACACCTATTTCATCATCGCTTTCGCTATCACTTTTTTCAAGCTGCATCTCACCCTCTCCTAAGGGAAATAGAATCTTAAAATAGTTTTTAAAACACTGGTTGATTTCATCAAATTTTTTAAAAAAATAGTCAGCCATCCTTTCACTTATATCTTTAATTAATTCTTCCAGATTTTTTTTGCTTTCAACCAGATCAAGACTCTGATCAGCCAGGAAGTCGAATCTTTTTTTTATTCTGTTATATTCAATTGATGCATTGGGATTAACATTTCCATATTTCTTTATTTCATTTTTAAATCTTTTTACTTTAACTTCGGACTCCTTAATGTCACTGCTCGGACTGTAACTTTTCAATGCATAATCAATTGATAAATTATAATTATCTACAATATTCTCTGTAATAGCTTCTACCTTTTCCTTTATTTGTTCCTTCTTTAAGTCGATTTTATATGTACTTTTCTCCAGGTTTGATCTAGAGATATTTAGCTGGTTTATCCTGGTGCCAAGTTCATTTATTTTATCCTGACTGCCTGAAATTAAACTGCTTCTTCTTTCAAATTCTGGGTAAAGTTTGTTTTTTATATCTTCTGAAACTGATAGATAGCCACCTATAATTGAATGAATCTTTTTAGACCTTCTCAGGTTTGTCATACAAATATTCTTTATGATTCTAATCCGGTCCAGTCTCTTCTTAAAATTATCGACTTGCTTCTCATTTCCTTTTTGAGATTCTTTTTTACTGATCGCATCTTTACCTCGCTGGCTGGTTCCGATTATCTTATATAATTTCCTTATCTCTTCTATAATTAAATTTCCTTCATTTTCAACATAACGGGCAGTATTTTTATCTTTTACTGTTTTCTTTAAATTTTCTAAAAATTTCAGGAGCAGGTCATCAATCCTTTTAAGTCCATTTGAAATTTTCTTCAAGAAAGATATATCAATACCATTTTTGTCTTTCTCCAATGAGACCTTCAGTTCGTTCGTACCACTCATACCGCTGGTAAACTTTAAATCGAACATATTATATAATGTGCTGAATACATTCTTTTTACTTTCAATCAGAGCTATGATACTTTCGAGCCTGTTTT
>PEXF01000151.1:12155-12715 GCA_002779205.1 Candidatus Hydromicrobium americanum | reverse complement strand
AACAAGGAATTGGGGACGAAATTGGATACATAAACAAAAAGATCAAGAGTGGAGAATTTGTCAAAATTCCCAAAGCGGCCAGTGCCGGGCTCCTTAAAGTTAAAATTCCTAATATAAAGGATAAAGCCCGCCTGCTGGATGGACAGGGATTAGGCCTGCCTGCGCAGGCAGGGATTAAGAATATGTTGTATTATACAAGTCCTGAAGTTGCTGGCGCGAGTTTGCTTGTGGTGAGCCTTTTCCGAAAAAGTTTTAAAAAATATTTTGAAACAATTTTAGTTATCTCGCTTGTACGGCCTGATTCTTTGGATCTCTACAGTTACGAGCATGAAGATCTGCCACTTCATGTCATAGGCTGCGCTTTTGACATTGCCATGCCGGCAAAGGCGGAAGCAAATGAGAGACTGCGCTTTATTTTGACCAGACTTGAAGAGCTTTCGTGGCTTTCTTTCAAAAAGAATGGAAAGAGTTATCATGTTGTCATTTCTCCGAACAAGGAGCCGCGGAGAATTTTTAGAAAAGTGTATAGGGAATCATTAAAATTCCATTGAGCAAACTCA
>PEXF01000151.1:0-12077 GCA_002779205.1 Candidatus Hydromicrobium americanum | reverse complement strand
AAGTGTTCAGTGCAAGTGGGTTCAATCCTGAAGCGAAGTATGCTGTCACGATGTGGGAGTTTTCGTGGCTTGTCCGACAGACGGGCGATGAAGCAGAATATGCAGATTGGGACAAAGTACTTGATGAATTGGCGGAACGCGGCTACAACTGTATCCGCCTGGATGCCTTCCCACATCTGGTTGCGAAAGGGCCGGACGGCCAGATAGTTGAGCAATTCACGATACTTCCCCAGCCTGATAGTTTCATGTGGGGAAATCACAAACCTGTACAGGTCGAGCCGCGCTCGGCTCTGGTCGAGTTCATCAGCAAAGCTGCTGATCGAGGTATTTATGTGGGACTATCGTCGTGGTACAACCTTGATACACGTAACCGGGTACAAATGATTCAATCGCCGAAAGACTATGCCCGCATATGGTTGGAGACTCTCGATCTACTCAGCGAGGCAGGACTGCACGACCGCATCGTATGGGTAGATATCTGCAATGAGTTTCCGGTAAGAAGGTGGGCGCCAGGTCCCTACACTGACATATTCAAATCCAGGCGAGTTGGAGATCTGAGGATGATGCTCAAATTATCAAGTAAGTGGGGTGAAGGAGTGAAGCAGCGCATCAAGAACTACTTCGATGGTGCTATCACACCGGTGCGCGAGAAATATCCTGATCTGAAGTACACTTTTTCATTCCAGTTTATGGGTTCGCGTCAGATGCAAACAATCGATGTAAGCACATTTGATTTGGCCGAGGTGCATATATGGGTGTCTGACTACATGAAATGGATGTTTAGAACCGGACAGGTTCTGCTACACATCGGATTCCCCTATCCGAGGAGTCTAAGAATTCATGCAAAGCGCATGGCCAATCTGTATCCCAAATATCGCGACAAATATGCCAGTATGCTTGAAGCTCGCATTGACTTCTGGGCAGAATGGGGCAAGAAGAGCAACATCGCTCTCTTTACAACTGAAGCTTGGGGGCCGATTAACTATGATGAAGTCACACCAGGTGGCACTGGCGGAGAGTGGGATTGGGTTAAAGACATCGCAGAGCACGGAGTTCGCATGGCATCTGAAAGGGGATGGCAAGGTATCTGCACTAGTAACTTCTGTCAACCTCACTTCGAAGGAATGTGGGCTGATGTCGGGTGGCACAAGCAAATGACTGATCTGATCTTGCGCAGATGATGACCTTGCCCGGTGTAGATCGTAGAGGAGGCTGCATAATGAACTCGCGAGAACGCGTACTCACCACTTTGAACCATAGAGAGCCGGATCGGGTCCCTTTTGACATGGGCGGTACGGTACTTACTGGCATCAATGTGAAAGCATATACAGCGTTGCGAGACTACCTGGGATTGCCGCGTATTGAGCCCACTATAGTTGATGTCGTGCAACAGTTGGCTCAAGTCGATGACGACGTGTTAGATCACCTGGGGGTGGATGTTAAGAACGTTGCGCCGCGTTCTTCAGCCAGCTACCAGATAGAGATCAAGGAGACGGAGGATGGCAACTATACCTACTTCTATGACGAATATGGAATCGGGTGGCGAATGCCCAGGGCTGGTGGTTTATATTATGACATGTTCGATCACCCCCTGAGAGGTGATATTGACGAATCTAATTTTGACTGCTACGTATTGCCTGATCCAAAAGACCCGGCTCGTTTCGTCGGTCTCAGAGAGGCCGCAGAGAGAGTGGTTAAAGAGGAACAACGAGCCCTGGTTGTGGGAAATCTCTCTGCTGGTATCTTCGAGATGTATCTATGGACCCGCGGCTTCATAGATGGCTATGCCGATTTCATCGGCAGGCCTTCACTTTCACAGAAGATAATGTACCGTTTCATGGATATGCAGCTAGCGTACTGGGAAAAGATGTTCGACGTCCTGGGCAACATGATCAATGTGGTTCAACTGGCTGACGATTTCGCTGGGCAAAACAATATGCTCATATCGCCCAGCTCATATCGCAGGTATCTCAAACCGCTTCACAAGGAGTTGTTCGATTTCATCCGTTCACGCAGCAGCGCCAAGATCTTCTTGCACTCCTGTGGCTCTATTCGCAAGGTTATTCCCGACCTCATCGAGATCGGACTGGATATTATTAACCCGGTGCAGGTCAGTGCAGCGGGCATGGATTCGGCTGAGCTGAAACGCGAGTACGGCAAAGATCTCACTTTCTGGGGCGGTGGTATAGATACACAGCGGGTCTTTGACGAGAACCATACTCCTGAAGAGGTACGCGAAGATGTTAAACGCCGTATCATCGACCTCATGCCTGGAGGAGGATTCGTATATGCTGCTGTTCACAATATCCAGGGCAATGTGCCGCCTGAGAATATCATGGCGATGTGGGAGACGCTTCAGGAATATGGGACATACACAACCTAGCATAGCTTTTGGCACTTGTGTGGCCCGGCACTTGATAGGAGGTAAATCATGGAACAACTTCTGGAACCTGTCTTCAGCATTGCCAAAGAATTTAATATTATCAATATTTCTAAAAATTGATTTCCCAAGGGTTTTTTAAAGTAAAAATATGTTTAATGATTAAAAATTTGAATTGTTCAATATATAATAAAAGAAAAACATAGAGAAAATGGTGACAATAAATAAAATCAATGTAAGGTGTTTCTCTCCCAAAGACCTTAATCGGATTATGGAAATTGAGCGTGCCTCATTTTCGATTGATTCATTCTCGGAAGATATATTCATGAGTTGGTATCATAAGTGTCCCTATCTTTTTATTGTTGCAGAGATATCAGGAGTAGTTGTGGGATATATGATAACCTGCATTGCCCACAAAAAAGGCTATGTTGCCTCTATTGCTGTTGATCCGGCTTATAGACATAAAAGTGTTGGGAAAACTCTTGTATACTTTACTTTTAACCACTTGAAGATGTCTGGTGTGAAGATTATAGAATTAGAGGTTCGATCAACTAACATAGAAAGCATTCGTTTTTGGGAAAATTTAGGTTTTTTCACTTTAAGAACCATTTCTAATTTTTATAATGATGGTACAGATGCCTTAAAGATGAGAAAGTTTATTGGGGGATAGCTAATGATTAAAAAAGGTATGGTAATGGTTAGTAGATCGTTTTATACTTGTTGTCAATGTATAATTACCAAAAATTTTTACTGTATAATTACCTTTTATATATAAACAGACAGTACAATTGGAAATAAGAAAAGAGTGATACAATGGATCCGAGAATAGAAAAACTGGCAAAAAATCTGGTAAATTATTCCTGCAGGGTACAAAAAGGAGAAAAAGTTCTAATAGAGTGTGCCGGCAGTTCCGGAATTCCACTTACCAGGGCTCTCATAAAAGAAATATATAAAATCGGAGGAGTGCCGTATACAGATTTAAAGGATAACAGCATTATAAGGGAGCTGCTTAAAGAAAACACTGCGGAACAGCTGGAATCTCTGGCTAAATACGAACTTGTCCGTATGAAGGAAATGGATGCCTTCATAGGAATAAGAGCCGGCGACAATGTTAGTGAAATGAGCGATATCGCACCAGAAAAAATGACTGCTTATATGAAATATTTTGTTAAAGCAGTAAATGAGGAAAGAATAAACAACACCAGGTGGGTAGTTATAAGATATCCCAATAGCTCAATGGCCCAACTGGCAAATACCAGTACGGAAGCTTTTGAAGATTTTTATTTTAATGTGTGCAATCTGGATTATAGCAAGATGTCAAGGGCTATGGATAATCTGGTAAAGCTGATGAATAAAACAGATAAGATCCATGTAACCGGTAAAGATACTGATTTGACCTTCTCCATCAAAGATATTCCCGCTAGAAAATGTGATGGTGAATTTAATATTCCGGATGGTGAAGTTTTTACAGCTCCGGTAAGAAATTCTGTAAATGGCAGGCTGGCCTATAACTGTCCTGCCGTCTATCAGGGTGTTACTTATGAAAATATCATCCTGCATTTCAAAAATGGTAAGATTATTGAAGCCACCGCCAGTGATACAGAAAGAATTAATAAGGTTTTTGATACAGACGAAGGAGCCAGATATATAGGAGAATTTTCCATAGGTGTCAACCCATATATAACCAGTCCTATGAAAGATGCGCTGTTCGATGAAAAAATAATGGGAAGCTTTCACTTCACACCTGGAAAGTGCTACAAGGAAACATCAAATGGCAATGATTCTGCGATACACTGGGACCTCGTATGTATACAAACACCCGAATATGGAGGCGGGGAAATTTATTTTGATAGTATCCTGATAAGAAAGGATGGGAGGTTCGTAACTGAAGAACTGGAAGAATTAAATCCCGAAAACTTAAAATAGCATAAATTACTTTATCTTTTTTATAGGAGCAAAACTTACCAGCAGATGTTTTATACCAGCCCTGTCAAAAATCACATCCAGTTCACAGTCATCCACCAGCTTCTTCACCTTTAAAATTTTACCCTGCCCAAAATACTTATGCTCTATTAAATCACCCTTTTTATAACTGTAATAACCACCATACCCATTTTTTTCTGCTGCCGTGCCCTGCTTCATACTTTCAGACTCAATCCTGTTTTCATCAATTACAAGATCCAGGGGGATTTCATTTATAAATCTCGAAACAGTTCTAAAGCTGGTATCACCATAGATACTATGTGACAACGAAGAAGATAAAAATACTTTTTCCCTGGCCCGGGTAATACCAACATAGCACAGCCTTCTTTCTTCTTCCAGCTCATCAATACTATTCATACTTCTGGAATGTGGAAAAATTCCTTCCTCCATTCCTATTATGAATACTACCGGAAACTCAAGCCCCTTTGCATTATGAAGAGTCATCAGCACCAGTCCATCCGTACTTTCATCATAGTTGTCAATATCTGTAAGGAGTGAGACTTCTTCCAGAAAGCCATCCAGATTATATAGGCCGCCAACATCCCTGGAGTCCTTTCTGGAGCCCTTTTCAGTATCAGAGCCCTGAGAGTCTCTAAGGGAATCAGCAGGGATGTTATTTACTACAGCTTTTTCTTCATACTCTCTGGTAACAGTTAAAAGTTCCCTTAAGTTCTCTATTCTGTTTAAAGCTTCTATAGTGTTTTCCCGCTCAAGCTCTTTCATATAGCCGGTTTTTTCCCATATTTTCTGCAATACCTCACTAACCCCACGCTCTAAGGCAAAGCTTCTAAAATCTGCAATAAGTGATATAAATTTATCGATTCTTTCCTTTGCGCTCCTGCCCAGCAGAGGAATTTCATCACTCCTGTAAAAAGCCTCACAAAAAGTCATATTATTCTTACGGGCATATTTTTCTATAACAGTAATTGTTAATTTACCAATCTTTCGCCTGGGAACATTCACAATTCTTACGAGACTCACTACATCCTTAGGATTCGCAATCAACTTCATATAAGCAAGCATGTCTTTTATTTCTCTTCTATCGTAAAATCTTAAACCCCCGTAAATTTTATAGGGTATATTTTGTCTTACCAGGTATTCTTCCACAGCTCTGGACTGTGCATTAGTCCGGTAAAAAATAGCAAAATCCTTATATTTCTTACTTTTCTCTCTCATATATCTTTCTATATTTTGAACCACAAAACTTACTTCCATTTTTTCATCTGGAGCTGTATATTTTGAAACCATTTCTCCTTCAGGATTCTCGGTCCATAAATTTTTATGTTTCCTGTTTTCATTATTTCTTATGATAAAATTTGCGGCATCCAGTATATTCTGAGTGGATCTATAATTTTGTTCCAGTTTTATGACCACAGTATCATCAAACTGCTTATCAAAATTAATAATATTTTTAATCTCCGCACCACGCCAGCTATAAATGTTCTGGTCATCATCTCCAACCACACAGATTCTTTTATGCTTTTCCGATAAAAGTAAGACAATTTCATTTTGAGCAATATTTGTATCCTGAAACTCATCTACCAGAATATATTTAAATTTTTCCTGGTATTTCTCTCTTACTTCCGGAAATAAATTTAAAATGTCAACCGCAAACATCAAAAGGTCATCAAAATCAAGTGCATTGGCTTTAAACAGCTTTTCCTGATATAACCCGTAAATTTTAGCTGTTGTTTTCTCGAAATAATCGATCGCCTTTTTTGAGAAGGCTTCATAGTCAATAAGCTTATTTTTGGCATCGCTAATGACTGACATCACTGCTTTGGGAGGAAATCTTTTGATATCTATATCCAGTTCCTTTTCAACATTGGATACCAGACTTAATGCGTCGTCAGCATCATAAATCACATAATTTCTGGACATGCCCAGGTGATTAATCTCGTACCTGAGGATTCTTGCGCAGAATGAATGAAAGGTACTGACCCACATATATTCCCCAATTCTGCCAACCAGTTCTATAACTCTTCTTTTCATCTCTCTGGCTGCTTTATTGGTAAAAGTAATAGCAAGAATATTAAAGGGGTCTACTCCCCTGCTCTTAATCAGGTATGCAATCCTGTAAGTTAGCACCCTTGTTTTTCCACTTCCTGCGCCGGCAATGACCAAGAGTGGCTTTTCAGTGCTTTTTACCGCTTTAATTTGCTGGGGGTTTAAATATTTTTCTAATTCCAAGTTTCACTAAGCTATCTAATTTTCTTTCCAATAACATCTGCAATATTTTTTACCTGGCGTACTAACTCCGCCAGCTCTTTTGCATTCAAGGACTGTTGTCCATCACTGAGTGCCTGTGAAGGATTGGTATGAGCCTCAACAATAAGGCCGTCTGCACCCACTGCAATCGCTGCCCTACTCATAGGAATAACCAGATCGCTCCATCCAACAGCATGGGAAGGATCAACAATTATAGGAAGTTTGCTCAATTTTTTAATAACCGGAACCGCCGACAGATCCAGAGTAAACCTGGTATCAGTTTCAAATGTCCTTATACCTCTTTCACACAGCACTACTTCTGTATTTCCTTGTAAAGTTATATATTCAACTGCAAGCAGCCAT
Source organism: Candidatus Hydromicrobium americanum (assembly GCA_002779205.1). Classification (GTDB taxonomy): domain Bacteria; phylum Actinomycetota; class Humimicrobiia; order Humimicrobiales; family Humimicrobiaceae; genus Hydromicrobium; species Hydromicrobium americanum. The sequence continues at coordinate 5,143 of PEXF01000151.1, read as the reverse complement.
TCCTTTATTGATGATGCCCATCCTCTTTTAAGAAGAACCTTTTTATTTCTTTCATTTGCAACCCTACCAACTTTTTTGAGCAATGCAAAATTAGACATATTCCTGGTGCCGATCTGCAGCACATCCACGTTATTTGCTATTATTTCAACGTTCTCGGTATCAGTAACCTCGGTCACTGTTTTGAGACCATATTTAATATTAATTTCCTTTAGATACTTTAGACCTTCTTCCCCAAGTCCCTGAAAGCTGTATGGAGATGTTCTGGGCTTATAAGCTCCGCCCCGCATAAATGAAAGCCCCAGATTTTTTACTACTTTTGCAATAGCATCTAGTTGCTCCCAGCTTTCAATTGCGCAAGGTCCTGCAATTATAGTAATATAGCCTTCTTCAATCAGCTTTGCATCATCTTTGATTTCAATTCCTTCAAGTTTTTCTTTTTTATTTTCCATTTAAAGATATTTCTTTCTAATATAAAATAATTATTATTGGATACTTTTAAAATACAGCAACCAGATATTTAGAGACTCTCATCTTTTTCCAAAACCTGAACATTTCTCAGGATGCTTTCAAAAATATCTACAATATTATCATTATATAAGGGGCCCTTATTATATTTAATAATATTATTAATTAATTCCTCCTCCCTTTTTGCATCATATAAAGGTACATCTCTATCTTCTTTCAACCTTTTTATTTTCATTACTGCTTCTGCCCTTTTATTTAGAAAATTTACAATATTTTTATCAATTTCATTGATCTCTTCTCTATATTCTTTTAACTTTTCTTTAAAGTCTTTTTCCATCAATACTCCTTTGATTCTTTTTTTATTTTCATTTACTCCCATTCTATAGTACTTGGCGGTTTCGAGCTTATATCATATACCACTCTGTTTACTCCATCAACCTCATTTATAATTCTCGTGCTCATTCTTTCAAGTACCTTATGTGGAAGCTTTACCCAATCCGCAGTCATTGCATCAGCGCTGCTTACTGCTCTTATTATTATCGGATAGAAGTAAGTTCTTTCATCACCCATTACCCCTACACTTCTAATGCTGGCAAGCACAGCAAAAGACTGCCAGATACTTTTATACAGTCCTGCTCTCTTTATTTCCTCAACTACTATCTCATCTGCATTCTGAAGTATTTTTATCTTTTCTTCCGTAACCTCGCCAATTATTCTGATTGCCAGGCCAGGGCCGGGAAATGGCTGTCTCCAGACTACCTCATCCGGAAGACCTAATTCTATTCCTATCTTCCTTATTTCATCTTTAAATAATAACCTTAAAGGCTCAATTAATCCAAGCTTCATATCAACCGGAAGGCCGCCTACATTATGATGTGACTTTATTCTAGCGGCATCTCTGGTACCGCTTTCTATCACATCAGGGTATAGTGTCCCCTGCACCAGGTAATTTGCATTTTTTATCTTTGATGCCTCTTCTTCAAATATTCTTATAAATTCATTTCCAATTATCTTTCTTTTCTTTTCAGGGTCTATAACTCCCACCAGTTTGCTTAAAAATCTATCTTTGGCATTTACATGGATCAGGTTAATTTTAAAATTTTCCCTGAACGTTTCCGCAACCTTATTTGCCTCCCCTTTCCGGAGAAGTCCATGATCAACAAGGATGCAGGTAAGTTTATTACCAACAGCTTTGTTTACTAAAACTGCCGCTACAGAAGAATCTACTCCTCCACTAAGACCACATATAACTCTTCCATCTTTTACTTTATCTTTTATTTTTTTTATCTGTTTTTCAATAATGGAAACCATGGTCCAGGTAGGTGAACATCCACAGATATCAAACAGGAAATTCTTAAGTATATCAATCCCGGATGGGGTATGCATTACCTCAGGATGAAACTGTATCCCATATATTTTATTTTTAGGTTCTTCTATACCCGCAATAGGAAGATTGGGAGTGGAAGCTATTACATTAAAGGCGTGAGGAATCTTAACCACACTATCCTTATGGCTCATCCAGCAGGTTTCTACGGGCTTTAAGTCTTTAAAAAGTGGTGATTTTAAGTTCAGTTTTATTTTTGTTTTTCCATACTCGTTGTGTCCGCTGGTGATAACCTCACCATCAAATAACCGGGTTATCAACTGCATTCCGTAACAAATTCCAAGTATAGGTATGCCCAGAGAAAAAATCTCTTTATCGACTACAGGAGCTTTTCTGTCTTTTGATAGAATACTATAGGGCGAACCAGAGAGTATCAGGCCACTGGGCTTCTTTTCCTTTATTTTTTCAATATCAGTATCATAGGGAATAAGTTCAGAATAAACCCTGAGTTCTCTGACTCTCCTTGTAATTAATTGACTGTATTGCCCGCCAAAATCAATTACCAGTACACTATCCATATTACGCCCCCATACCTACTCTCTGTTGCTGCTGGTGGAGTTTACCTTCTGTTTTAATTGATGGAGCCACCATTACTTCAGCTTTCTGGAAATCCTTGATGTTTTCATAACCGCATGTAGCCATTGAAGTTCTCAGCGCTCCAAATAGATTTAAGGTTCCATCATTTTCAAATGCAGGTCCCACCAGTATTTCTCTTAAGCTAGCAGCTACATCTGTCTTAATTCTGGTACCCCTTGGAAGATCGGGGTGGAAGGTTGCCATACCCCATTGATAACCCCTGCCTGGAGCTTCTTTAGCCCTTGAAAGCGGGGAACCTATCATAACCAGATCTGCGCCGCAGGCAATAGCTTTCGCAATGTCTCCGCCTGTACGCATACCGCCATCAGCAATTACTAATGAGTACTGTCCTGTTTCCTCCAGATATCTAACCCTTGCGGCTGAAGCATCCGCAATCGCAGTAGCCTGAGGCACACCAATCCCCAGCACCTGTCTTGTGGTACATGCTGCTCCAGGACCAACACCTACTAGAACACCAACTGCTCCTGTTCGCATCAGGTGCAGGGAAGTGGAATATGATGCACAGCCGCCAACTATTACCGGGACCGGACATTCGGGAATAAATTTTTTCAAATCTAACGGCATTTTTGTCTTACTCACATGCTCAGCGCTAACTACCGTACCCTGTATTACCAGAATATCAAGACCAGCATCTATAGCTATATTATAATACTTTTCAACATTTTTAGGGGTTAAGGAGGCGCAGACTATATCACTTTCTTTCTTTATCTGTTTTACTCTTTTAGCAATTAATTCCTCTTTAATGGGCTCACGATAAATTTTCTGCATTTTACTGGTAGCTTCTCCTGCAGAAAATTTTGAAATTCTTTCCAGAATTTCATCCGCATTATCATATCTGCACTGCAGACCCTCTAAATTCAGCACAGCAAGCCCTCCTACTTTTCTCATTTCTATAGCAAATCTTACGTCTACAACACCATCCATTGCTGAAGCCAGTACCGGCAGTTCAAGCTTATATTCTCCAATATTTACTGAAATATCAATATCCTCCGGATCCCTGGTTCTTCTACTTGGGACTATTGATACTTCATCAAAACAATAAGATCTCCTGCCGGTTTTCCCCTTGCCAATTTCTATTTCCATTTATTCCCCTTATCTTTTAAGTTTTTTCTCTTCTTTATTTATTAATCTTTTAATATTTTCTCTATGAGTAATAAAAGTAAGCGCACACCAGAAAAATGCTGCAATTACTATTGCCCATGTATCCCATGTATGTCCGGTAACGGTAAAATAAAATGCAATGGGGGCAGTAATAGCCGCACTTAAAGATGCCAGAGATACAATTCTAAAAACCGCAAAAATAACAGCCCAGGTGCCAAAAATAATAAGAAATGGAAGTATCTTCAACCATATAGGATTATCCATGAATGGCAGGGTTGAGACTCCAATTACCACCCCTAAAGAAGCTGCTATTCCCTTTCCACCTTTAAATTTAATATAGGCAGGAAAATCATGGCCCAATATAACAGCAACGGATACAATGGAAAGAAGTATTAGATCCTGAGGATAAATGAAGTACAGCACCAGTATTGGTGTGAACCCTTTTATGACATCAACAACTATTGTTAAAATACCATAACCTGCACCAAGGGTACGTGTAACGTTGGTTCCCCCCACATTTCCGCTTCCATATTTTCTTATATCATCACCCTTTTTTATTTTATGGATTACATACGCAGTAGGAAAAGCGCCAAAAAGGTAGGCTGCAATTATAAATATAATCTTATAAAATAAATCAATATTCATAATAGATATATTCATCAAGAAAACTTATAAAAAATTAAAAGATATCAATCTTTCAAAAAAACTGTAAATTGCTGCTCAAAAATCCATAGAATAATATTAAAAGAAATATTACTATAAGTCATTGATTTATTCAATTTATTAAGTAATGCTACCAGCTCCGAAGTGTGATTTTTTAATTTTATCACAAAATAACATCCCCCTGGCTTAAATATATGTATTCCCATGCTTTTAAGTTTAATTTCAGGTAAGCTCAAGTGAAAATACGGAATCAGGGTTCGGATATAATTTTTGCAAGTTGTGGCAAAATTCTTATGAAGTCATTAACATTTAAAGTTAAAATCCTGTCTGTCTTCATTTTTCTGGCAGCATATAGTATTAATCCATCATAGCTTGCACCACCAGTAATATTGTTAGATGAAAGTTCATCTAACAATCTAATATAATCGTCAGTATTATATTTGACCATCACAAAGTCTTTCAGGACATTTTCCTTTATCAGATTTGCGGCAAGGGAAGGATAAATTTTTGGACTTAATGGTAATGTAGTTAGAATGGAATAAGATTCAATTAAAGAATGAACAGAAATTATACCTTCAATTTCCTTTTTCTTGACTCTCTGCAGCCAGTATAGGGAATTCTCATGCTTTGGGTGCACACCTACAAAAGCTGCTATTATTACTGATGTGTCAAAAAAAACCTTCAAAGTTTTATATCCTTAATAATTCTTTTCATTCTGTCTTCCCTATCTTTTTGTAAAAAATCCGTAAAAGATTCCAGGGGCTCCGAGCAGACAACAAGTATACCGTCTTTATCTATAACAAACGGGCTTGAGGGTTTAGGATGAACTATTATATTATCCGAAGTGGCTTCAACCTCGACTTCGGTATTATTTTTAAGGCCAAAGTCATTTCTTATTTTTTTTGGAATTACTATTCTTCCGAATTTATCAAT
>PEXF01000036.1:327-3357 GCA_002779205.1 Candidatus Hydromicrobium americanum | reverse complement strand
GAAACAGAATTTCCGGATGTTGTCTTTATTTATATGACCTGTAATGCTCAGGCAACAGGCACTACTGGCTATAATCGTTATCTACGCAATGAGCAGATTCGGCAGTATTGTAGTGCCAATAACAAAGTTCTATTTGACTTTGCTGACCTGGATAGTTGGTGGTTTAATCCAACAACTGAAGAATGGGAACTCGCCACTTACGATTACAGTGGTAATAGTATCCCGGTGGAACATACACATTTTAATGGAGATGAAGCAGGCCATACCACTTATGAAAGTTGTGAACAGAAAGGCAAGGCGGTCTGGTGGATAATGGCAAAGCTCGCAGGTTGGCCCGGTGTCGGCGTTGAAGATAATCTTAAAGCACCGCAAGTATTCATTTTGAGTCAAAACTTTCCTAATCCATTTAATTTCTTCACTTCTATTAGATATACTTTATATCAAAAGTGTTCTGTGGAACTTACGATTTATGACATTAGCGGACAGTCGGTTAGGACATTATACAGTGGAGAAAAGCAAAAAGGTATTTACACAACTATTTGGGATAGGACTGATGAACGAGGTGAGCTTGTCACAAGTGGAGTCTATTTCTGTCAATTAAAAGGACCTAATGATATCAAAGAGACAAGAAAAATGCTTATCTTGTATAACATTCAATGAAAATTTCTTTAGCTCACGGGAGTGGAGGGAAGCTTACACATAATTTAATAAAAGAGCTTTTTTTAACTAATTTTCTTAACCCCTTGCTCAAACCATTAACTGATTCTGCTATTATAAACTTGATTCCGCAGACTTTAGTCTCAGACTACCAGATGACAGATAAAGTCTGCGGGAACCAAGAGACAGTAGGCACGAAAGGGACCAAAATAGCATTTACTACTGATTCTTATACAGTTACTCCTATATTCTTTCCGGGTGGTGATATTGGGAAACTTGCAGTATGTGGAACTGTAAACGACCTCTCAGTTATGGGAGCAAAGCCACTTTATCTCTCGTGTAGCTATGTAATTGAAGAAGGACTTGATTATGAGACACTTGTTAAAATAACTAAATCAGTGAGCGAGACTGCCAAGAATTCGGGAGTGCAGATAGCCACAGGAGATACAAAAGTTGTGGAAAAAGGTAAAGGGGATAAGATTTTTATTAATACATCAGGAATAGGGATTTGTGAGTATGAATTTAAAGAAATACAAATAGGAGACAAGATTTTACTCAACGGAGGTATAGGAGAGCATGAAATTGCTATATTAACTGCAAGAGAATCACTTGGTCTTGAAACCGAAATTAAAAGCGACTGTGCTTCTTTATGGAACTTAATTTCACAAGTGCTAAAGAGCTCACGGGAAGTAAAATTTATGAGAGACCCAACAAGAGGTGGTATAGCCACTGTTTTAAATGAAGTAACAGAAAATAAGGATTTTGGTATCCTGCTTTACGAGGAAAAAATACCAGTAAAAGAAGAAGTTAAGGGAGTGTGTGCTTTACTTGGATTTGACCCGCTTTATCTTGCAAACGAAGGCAAAGTAATCATTGTAGTAGCCTCCGAAGATGCTGATAAGTTAGTTAATGTTCTGCGAGGACATAGTCTGGGTAAGGATGCACAAGTCATCGGTGAGGTGGTTAAAACTCCTGCCGGAAAGGTATATCTCAAGACAAAAGTAGGTGGGACAAGAATTGTGGATATGCTAATAGGAGAACAGCTTCCAAGAATATGCTGATATGAGTGTATTATCTGCCATTGGGAACACGCCACTTGTAGAATTGACTAAACTAAACAAGAATCCTAATATAAGAATTTTTGGTAAACTTGAAGGATGTAATCCCGGGGGCTCAGTTAAAGATAGACCTGCTTATTATATGGTGAAAAAAGCTGAAGAATCTGGAGAACTTACCAAAAAGAAAGTGATTCTTGAGCCTACTTCTGGAAATACAGGTATTGCTCTTGCAATGATAGGAGCTGCAAAGGGCTATAGAACCAAACTTCTTATGCCAGCCTGTGTTAGCACCGAAAGGCAACATATTCTTGAAGCTTACGGAGCCGAAGTTATACTTACTCCTCCCCACGAAAGCACAGATGGTGCTATCAGAAGAACACATTGTCTTCTGGATAAAGAATCTGACAAGTATTATATGCCTAATCAATTTGATAACGAGAACAATATCCTTGCTCACTACGAAACAACCGGTCCTGAGATTTTTTCACAGACAAAAGGTGAAGTTGATATATTTGTTGCCGGAATGGGGACAGGTGGAACATTAATGGGGGTAGGCAGATATCTTAAAGAGAAAAAGCCCGGAGTCAAAATTATTGGTGTAGAGCCCAAAGAGGGCCATACAATACAGGGACTCAAGAATATGAATGAGAGCATTATTCCCAAAATTTACCATCCGGAAGAACTTGATGAAAAGATTGTTGTTGATGAAGGTGAGGCATTTGAAATGACAAGACTACTTGTAACAAAAGAAGGTCTTTTTGTAGGCATGTCAAGTGGTGCAGCAGTAGTCGGCGCTTTACGCACAGCCGAAAATATTGATTCCGGTGTGATTGTTGTTCTGCTGCCTGATAGGGGAGACAGGTACTTGAGCACTACTCTATTCAGGTCTATATGTGCGAAATGCCCTCCATAAATAGATAGAACAACTATGCATGAATATGCATTAGCAGAAGCAGTGATTTCCACTGCACTTAAAGAGTCAGAAAAAGAAGGACTTAAAAAAATTACAAAGATTAAACTCAAAATAGGAGAATTACAGCAAATAGATATAGATACATTCAAATTTATCTTAAACGAAGTTATCCAACCACAAAGTTCAATAATAAAAGAAGCAAAGATAGAACTTAAAACACAAGACAGTGGTTTAAAATGCAGGGTTTGTGGACACAAATGGACTTTTAAGAATACAGCTAAGAAGCTAACTGAAGATGAATCTGAATCAATACACTTTATTCCTGAAATTGCACATATTTATATAAGATGTCCTGAATGCAAGAGTCCAGACTTTGAGATTGTAGAAGGGCGAGGAGTTTGG
>PEXF01000036.1:0-247 GCA_002779205.1 Candidatus Hydromicrobium americanum | reverse complement strand
CAAGATTAAGTATTATTGATAAAAGGTTAGAAAATATAAATAGATTGATTGCTATCTCAGGTGGTAAGGGTGGGATTGGCAAGAGTTTGACTGCTTCCACATTGGCATTGAGTCTCTCCAAGTTAGGCTATCGGGTTGGTTTATTAGATTTAGATTTTTGCGGTCCCTCCACACATATAATATTAGGAATAAGGGGAGTTTATCCCAAAGAAGAAAAAGGGATTATCCCACCTGAGGTTTATGGGAT
>PEXF01000067.1 GCA_002779205.1 Candidatus Hydromicrobium americanum | reverse complement strand
TATTTTGACTTTAATATTATCAATAATTGGCTTAATAATGATATCCAGCTCTTCTGATTCAATAGGAGAGAGATATTTTAACGATCCCTATTGGTTTATCAGAAGGCAGATAATATGGTGGGCTATATCTTTTATATTTTTCATCCTGGCTTCAAGAATAAATTACCGTTATTACGGGAGATTTTCTAATTTTATAATAATTATACTAATTATACTGCTTGTTCTGGTTCTTATTCCTGGTTTTGGAATTAAAGTTGGCAATTACAGAAGATGGATAGATTTTGGGTTTTTTAGTATTCAGCCTTCAGAGTTTGCAAAAATAGCTCTGGTCATACTTTTTTCCAGTAACCTTGATAAAAAATATAAAGATAATAAACATATTAAAAATATAGTTTTCCCATCATTTTTTATTTTGTGTGTGGTTGCTATTTTAATATTCCTGGAGCCAGATTTAGGATCTGTAATTGTTATAGGGTTGATTATATTTATAGTTTTATTTGTAGGTGGGTTAAAATTTAAGCATTTATTTGGTTTAGGATTTATCGGGCTTGCAGTAACGGTAAGTTATTTGTTTTTAGAAGATTATAGAAGAGTAAGACTTATTGCCTTTATTGAAAGAATTTTAGCCATAATTAATGGAACAGGAGAAAGTGTAGGGGCTGCTAACTTTCAGATATCGCAATCATTGATTGCCCTGGGTTCGGGAAATTTAACAGGATTAGGCTTGGGTAATAGTGTGCAAAAATATTCTTATCTTCCAGAAGCGCATACCGATTTTATTTTTGCCATTGTTGGTGAAGAATTAGGCCTGGCAGGTACTATACTTATAGTGATTTTATTTATCCTTTTTATGTTTTTTGGCATCAGAGTTTGCATTAAGACAAAGGATTATTTTGGCAGGATAATGGCAGCAGGTCTTACCAGCATTATAATCGTTCCGGCAATAATTAATATTTCTGTGGTTATCGGAATGATCCCTGTAAAAGGCCTGGCACTTCCTTTCATTAGTTTCGGCGGATCATCGCTGCTTACAAGTATGATAAGTGTAGGTATACTATTAAATATATCCAGGCATAATACATCGCCTAAAAGAATTCAGAATGATCTGGATAATTAAAATAAGATAATTTCAGATTTAAGCTTAGTGAGTAGGATTTGAATGAGAAAAAAAATATTAATATGCGGCGGAGGAACTGGTGGGCACCTGTATCCAGCTCTGGCAATAATAGAATACATCAAAGATAACTATCCTTTATGTGAGCTTCTTTTCATTGGAACCGAAAGGGGATTGGGAAGAGAGCTTATAACACAATACGGTGTAAATTATAAGACGGTAAAATCCTGTGGATTAATTTTAAATGGCAGTATATCCAGGAAAATTTTAAATGTAATAAAGTTTTTTTACTGGTTAACTCTGGGTTTTTTGCAATCATTTAAGATAGTGCTGAAGTTTAAACCTGATATAATACTGGGTATGGGCGGTTATATCTGCGCACCTGTTCTTTCAGCTGGTATTTTTATGGGTAGAAAGATAGCCTTGCATGAACAGAATTATATTCCCGGGAGGTTGAACAGTTTATTTTCAAGATTTGCGCGGTATATTTTTATTAGTTTTGGTGATACAGATAAATATTTTAAAGTAAAAAAAAGTAAAATAATTTTTACCGGAAATCCGTTGAGAAAGGCTGTAGGACAATCAAAAAATATCAAGCCAGAATTTAAGAAATGGGGCCTGGAAAAAGGGCGATTTACCATAATTGCTTTTGGTGGTAGTCTGGGTGCTGAAAAAATAAACAATACGGTAATTAATTTATATAATTATTTTAAAGATAATAATAAAATTCAGATTTTACTTATTTGCGGCAGCCGTTTCTACAACCAACTGGTGAAAGGTGAAAAGAATATTATTGAATCTAAAGGTAAATTTATTTTAAAAATTTTCCCATACATAAGTGAGATGCAAGAAATATATAGAATATCAGATGTAATAATTTCCAGGGCAGGAGCAAATACTATATCTGAAATAATTGAATGCAATATACCTTCAATACTTATACCTTATCCTTATGCGGTGGCTAATCACCAGTTCTATAATGCAGATTTCCTGGCCAGGAAAGGAAAAGCTATTCTGGTTGAAGATAAAGATTTAAATGAAGGAAAAATAATTAAAATTATAGAATTGCTTATTAAGGATGATAGAAAAAGATATAAAGAAATGAAAAATATAGAAATTAGAGATGCTAAAATTAATAGTGCAGAGATTATTACTTCAAAACTGATGGAGAACTAAATTGAAAAATACTGATAATATTTTAAAAAGAAATAAAAGGTGTTTTTTAATTGGAATAGGTGGAGCCGGGATGAGCGCTATAGCTCTGGTGCTCCATGGAATGGGATTTATGGTTTCAGGTTCCGATATAAAAGAATCCCGCTATACGAATGTTTTAAAAAATGAAGGTATTAAAATTATTATCGGCCATAGTAAAAAAAATATTGAAGGTGCAGATATAGTTGTCTATTCTACAGCAATACCTGATAATAATCTGGAAATGGAGACTGCCAGAGAAAAAGGGATTCCTATACTTGCCCGTTCTGATATATTAGCATGGATTTTAAATAGTAGAAACGGAATAGCTATTTCTGGAACTCATGGAAAGACCACTACCACTTCAATGATTTCTTTAATTTTTAGAGGACTGGGTCTCGATCCTATCATAGTGGTTGGGGGAGAATTAAATGAGCTGGGATCAAATGCAAGATATGGAAAGGGAGATTACGTGGTAGCTGAAGCGTGTGAAAGTGATGGATCTTTCTTAAAATATAAGCCGTCTGTAAGTGTTGTTACAAATATTGAAGGAGATCATTTTGATTTCTATAAAAATATTGAAGAAATAAAACAAAACTTTTTAAAATTCATTGGAAATACCAGATCTGGAGGTCTGGTAATCTTGAATGGTGATGAAATATATCTTCAGGATTTCTTTAAATCCAATGATAAAAAGATTATTTATTATGGGGTAAGTCCTGAAAATCATATTTATGCTGAAAATATAAAATTTTCTAATCTTACTTCCTCTTATACTCTGGTTACTGGCAAGGGTAAAAAATCAAAAAAAATAAAAATCAAGTTAAATGTGCCCGGCATTCATAATATAAAGAACAGCCTGGCTGCTTTTGCAGTATGCTATGGTATGAATCTGGATATGGAAAGAGCTGCTGATATATTAAAGTTTTTTACCGGAGTTAAAAGGAGATTTGAAAAAAGAGGGGAAAAGAAAGGTGCTGTAATCTTTGATGATTATGCTCACCATCCTTCGGAAGTAAAAGCAACTCTGGAAGCTGCAGCAGAAGAAAAAAATAAAAGAATAATTACAGTTTTTCAACCGCACAGATATTCACGGCTGGCTAATCTAAAAGATAAATTCAACAGTTGTTTTAATGTGAGTGATATCCTGATTATTACCGATGTTTATGGTTCAGGTGAACAGCCAATTCCGGGCATTACCGGTAAAATTTTAATTGATAATTTAATAGACAGCGGTTTTAAAAATAAAATAATTTATATTCCAAAACTGTGGGATGTAACTGAATATCTTGAGCTCAATATGAGAAACAATGATATGATTCTGTTAATGGGAGCTGGAGATATCACCAGGGTTACAGATGAAATATTAAAATCTTAAGTTAATAATACGGGACTGCGAGATTGAGAAAATTAAAACTAACCAGGGAAGAAATTAAAAGGGTAATTAAAGATACTGAACTGGATAATATAATATTTGATGTGGACACATCTGAATTAACCTCTATTAAAACTGGTGGGAGGGCATTATGTTATTTTGTAGCAGATAAAATAAGAGATTTAAAAAAAATGATTGAGACCTGTATGAAAAACCAAATTGAGTTTATGGTAATTGGAGATGGCACTAATATTTTATTTAGCGATAAATATATTGACCTGGTACTGTTAAAGCTGGGCAGGGATTTTGATTATCTAGAGTTTTCAGATGGGAATAAAATTATAGCAGGGGCTGCCTATAAACTTTTAAAATTTGTAGTCGCAGCTGCGGTCAGGGGATACGACTTTTCCGACCTTTCTGGTATACCCGGTACTATAGGTGGAAGTGTTATGGGCAATAGTGGAAGCAAATATAAGGGAATTTGCGCTTTTGTGGAAAGAGTAAGCTATATTTCAAATAAAGGAGGAAATATCAGAGAAGAGACTATTGGTTTGAGCGATGGTGACTTTGGTTACAGACATTTTTATATCCCGGATTTAATAGTTCTAACCAGAATAGTTTTGAATACCGGAAAGTCTGATAGAAATAATATTTTAGAAAAAATCGCAAGCAGCATAAAAAATAAAAAACTGACCCAACCGGTTAATGTTAAAAGCTCAGGCTGTTTTTTTAAAAACATTCCTGGTTGCTCCGAATCTACTGGAGAATTAATAGAAAAATGCGCCCTTAAAGGATTTATTTATGGTGGTGCCAGGATTTCAGATAAACATGCTAATTTTATTGAAAATTTTGATAATGCCAGTTCAGAAGATATATTTATCCTTTCAAAAATAGTAAAAGATATTGTTATGGATAAGTTTAAAATAGAGTTAGAATATGAAGTAAAGGTAGTTGGGTTTTAATATGTCAGATATATCGGAAAAATTTGAAAATCTCCAGGTAAGAAAAAAGAAGAAGTTACTAAAAATTGGAGTAATTGCCGGCGGTATCTCATCTGAAAGAGAAATATCTCTTCTAACCGGGAAAAACATTTACCAGTCTCTATTAAAATCGGGGTATAATGCTATCTTCATTGATTTTAAAAATGATTTTTACAGTAAGTTAAAGAAAATTAATTTAGCGTTTTTGGCGCTTCACGGAAGATATGGTGAGGACGGCACCGTCCAGGGGTTACTGGAACTGATGAAGATTCCATATACTGGTTCAGGTGTGCTGGGAAGTGCTATTGCTATTAATAAGATATTATCAAAGAAGATTCTAGAATATGAAAATATACTTACTCCGAAATACATTGTCTTGAATTCTAATGATGACCTGGATTTAAAGAAGATAAAGTCGCTTATAGATGAAAAAATATTCTATCCTGTAATAGTAAAACCAAACTGTGAAGGTTCAACTATAGGTGTAAACATTGTGAATAATAATGATCAGATCAAGCATGCTATTGAAGATGCATTAAAATATGATAATAAAATTTTGATTGAAAAATATATTAATGGAAGAGAGTTAACTGTGAGTATTATAGGTAATAAGCCTGTTGCTCTTCCAATTATTGAAATAAAACCAAAAAGTGGTTTTTACGATTATAAGTCAAAGTACGTTAAAAATATGACCGAGTATATAGTTCCTGCCCAGTTGGATAAAGAGATATCCAGGCATATATCTGAAGTAGCGGTAAAGAGCCACAGGGTGTTGGAATGCAGTGACATATCAAGAGTGGATTTTATACTGGATAATCATAACAATGCTTATGTTTTTGAATTAAATACCATGCCTGGCATGACTGCTACAAGTCTGGTTCCCAAAGCAGCTAGAGCTGCAGGGATTAATTTTGATCTATTAGTAGAGATAATATTGGATTTGGCAAATCTAAAAGTATAACTTCAGGTGGTAAAATTAAAAATAGTGAAAATATTATCTTAGCCAGAAGAAGAAAAATTTTCAGGAGGAGACTTTGGAATTTTTTCAGACTACTATTGATTACAATATTTTTTGCAGGAATGGTCTGGGGTTTAAATTATTTTTATAACAGCAAGTATTTTAAGGTTAAAAGTATAGATATCCAGGGCAATACACATTATAAAGATGAGGAAATTAAAGTTTTAATACCCAAAGTAATAGGTGCCAATATATTTGAAATAAATAAGAAAAAGGAGGAGGAGACTATAGCCCGGGGGGAGTTATACTGGGTTAAGGAGGCAGAACTAAGCAAGATTTTCCCTGATAAAGTTATAATAAAATTGGTTGAAAGAAAACCTTTCCTTAAAATCGTCTATAAAGATAGATATTTTCTGATGGATAATGAAGGGGTAGTGCTGGATAAGATTGAGAAAGAAGATTTGAATGAGTACAAAGATTTAATTCTGGTAAGAAATGTTGTTAATTATAGCGTCAATATAGGAGAAAAAATTGCAAAAAAAAATGCATTGAGCTGTGTAGATATTTATAAAGCCCTTGATAGTCAAATAAAAAGTATGATCAAAGAAGCAAGACTTGAAGATAATATTTCAGGAGATATAGTTTTTGAAACTTACAATGGAGAGGAAATCATCTTTGGCGACAGCAGTGAAATAGTAAAGAAAGTTGAAATATTGAAGCAATTGTTAAAAGAGGAAACAAAATATACTATAATAGATTTAAGAAGTCCCGATAGCCCGGTAACAAAAAATAGTGGAGGTTCGATTGTCAGCGAATGATGAATACATTGTTGGTATCGATATAGGCACCACGAAAGTAATCACTTTAATTGGAAGAGTAGAAAAAAATAATGTACTAAAAATAAAGGGTTATGGAATTTCTGGTTGTAAGGGGATAAAAAAGGGTCTGATTATAGATATTAGCGAAGCTACCAGGTCTATACTTAATTCTGTAGAAATGGCTGAAAAATCTACTAAAATGTTTATTGATAATGCTTATATAGGAGTTACGGGAAAACATATTTCTTTTGTAAGTAATTGGAGTGAAATAAATATCAATTCCTCTAATAATATAGTAAGGAAAACAGATGTAGATAAACTTATTTCTATGGCAAATAGAGTGAATATACCCTCACAACACGAAATTATACATACTTTAATCAAGCAATTTGTTATTGATGAAGAAAAAGGGATAGTAGATCCTGTAGGTCTTTCAGCCAGCAAACTGGCAGTTGAGTTATTAGCTGTTTATGGGACAGCTTCTCTGATTACCAATGTTGTTAATAGTGTAAAAGCAGCTAAAATAGAGATTGAAGATATAATTGTAGAAGCTCTGGCTTCAAGCGAGGCTGTTCTTACACCTGAAGAAAAGGAGAGTGGGGTAATACTTCTTGATATTGGAGGCGGAACAACTGATGTTGCAATATATAAGAATAAAAAAATGATATTTACATATTGCCTGCCGGTAGGTGGAGATTTAATAACCAATGACATTTCTATTGGTCTTAATATAACTTTTCCGAAAGCAGAAGAGATTAAGAAAAGATTTGCTAATGTTGATTACAACTTTTATGAGACTTTAAATAGAATCAATATGGGTGATATTAAGATGGATATCAATAAAACAACATTAAACATACGGTTGTATAATATAGTAAATTGCAGGGTTAAAGAATTGCTGAACCTGGTTAAAGAAAAAGTTGAAGGTTATAGTTTTATGCATCAAGTCCCATGTGGTCTGGTTATAACCGGAGGAACATCACTACTAAAAGGTATAGCTCTCCTGGCGAATTCGGTTTTTAATTTACCGGCAAGATTGGGAGTTCCTTATGAAGTAGAAGGGCCTTCAGAAGTGATTAGTAACCCTATTTATTCTACAGGTGTAGGTTTATTAAAATATGCTTCTCAACTGGAAAATTATCTGGATCTGGATCAGATAGTTGAAAAGAAGGGACAGCATACTTTTATGAGTAGATTTAGGGAATTTATTTTAAAAATTCTAAAAAATGAAAGCAGGTGATAGTTGTGAGTTTGAACTTTGACAAAAGTTATTATGCAGTTATAAGAGTTATAGGGATAGGTGGCGGCGGCAACAATGCAATTAATAGAATGATAGAAGATAATTTAAGCGGATGCGAGTTTGTGGCAATAAATACTGATGCCCAGGTTCTTATGATGTCAAGTGCTGATAGGAAAGTATTACTTGGCGAAAGTGGACTGGGTGCGGGATCCGACCCGGAAATTGGCAGGATAGCTGCTGAAAAATCCATAGAATCTATAAAAGAAGTAGTAAAAGACGCAGATATGATATTCCTTACATTAGGTGAAGGCGGAGGAACTGGAACAGGTGCAGCTCCTATTATAGCAACTGCTGCCAGAGAAGCAGGATGCCTGATAGTTGCAGTTGCAACAAAGCCGTTCACATTTGAAGGCAGAAAAAGGATGAGCCAGGCTGAAGAAGGTATCGAGAATTTAAAAGATAAAGTTGATACTCTTATAATAATACCAAATGATAGACTACTGGAGATTTCTGATGATAACACCACACTGCTTGATGCCTTTAAACTCGCGGATAATGTGCTTAAGTCAGGTGTTAGAGGAGTTACTGATCTAATTACTCTGCCAGGACTGATTAATTTAGATTTTGCAGATGTAAAATCAATAATTAAAAATGCAGGGAATGCAATATTGGGAGATGGAATAGCATCTGGTGAAAGTAGAGCTATTAAAGCTGCTCAAAATGCAATTAACAGCCCTCTGATAGAAACCTCTATAGAGGGAGCAAACGGAATTTTATTAAATATATCTGGTGGATCTGATCTGAAACTTTTTGAAGTCAACCAGGCAGCGGAAATTGTAAGGAATGCTTCCAGTCCAAATGCAAATATTATTTTTGGTGCTGTTATTGATGAAAGTATGAGGGATAAAGTAAAAGTTACCATTATTGCTACCGGATTTGAGCCCCGTAAAATCCAGAAAATGAAAACAGATGATGGAGTCAAGAAGGGAAAAGAAGTAGAGAAAAAGTTATTTGAGTTTGAAAAAGATATACTTGCCGTAAAAGATAAAAAAGAAGATTTTAAAAAAATATCAGAAGATGACTTGAGATCTTTAGGAGAGGATGATTATCTTGATATACCTACTTTCCTGAGAAAAAATAAAGAATAATTTATTTAAAATGTTTGTTGCTTTACCACCAGAAATGGTAGGCATAGTAATTATCGAGTGGTGGTAATTATTTAAATTATGAAAAGTAGTGATAACTTAATGGAAGAAGCTGACAGATTAAAAAAAAATATCAATAATTTAAAAATTGAAATAGATAGGGTTTGTAAAAAAATTGGCAGGAGTGCCAGAGATATATCGATTGTAGTTGCCACAAAGTATGCTTCTGCCAGACAAATAAAATTGATTTCCAATTTAGGACTTAGAAATTTTGGTGAGAATAGGGCGGACCAACTGGAAGAAAAATATAGTGTGGTGGGAAAAGGTTCAATATGGCACTTTATAGGGCATCTTCAGAGCAGAAAGGTAAAAACAGTGGTCCCCATGGTAGAATTTATACATTCAATAGATAAGATAAGTACTTTAAGCAAAGTGAACGATGAAGCAAAGAAAATTAGTAAAATACAGAAATTATTAATAGAGGTTAATATTTCTGGAGAAGAGACAAAATATGGCATAAATCCTGAAAACTTGCATAGTTTCCTTAAAGAGGCATTAAATTATAAAAATATCGAAGTCGTGGGTTTGATGACAATAGCACCTTTGACTGATGACTTTAAGTTGATAAGAGGGATTTTCGGAAGGTTAAGAATTCTCCGGGATGAATCAAATAAAGATTTTAATAATATGAATCTAGCGGAGCTTTCAATGGGTATGAGTAATGATTATCCAGTAGCTATTGAGGAAGGCGCCACGATGATTAGAATAGGTTCTATTATCTTTAAATAAATTTTTAATTATAGAGAGGAGGACTAGTGAGTAGATTTTTTAAGAAAACTCTTTCCTTTTTTGGTTTATCGGATGAAGATGACATAGGTATCAGAGATATAAAGGATGAAGATACAGCAAGAGTAAAAGCCAGAACGTTAAGAGATAAAAGTGGTAAAATAGATGCAAGACATAGCAAAAATATTTCAAGGAGAGGGCGTATTATTAGCTCGAAATCGTCAAGAAAAGTTTCATTGCTTGGTTCAGTGAAAGGTGAAGTAAAATCAAGAGTATTTGTAGCAGAACCAAAGGAATTTGAGGAGATACAGATAATTGCAGATAATTTTAAGGATGATATTCCTATAATAATCAATCTGCAGAAGGTAGACCAGGATCTGGGTAAAAGAGTTATTGATTTTTGTAGTGGACTTACCTATGCCTTAGAGGGAAATATAAAAAAAGTGGCAGAAAAAGTTTTCTTAATTACTCCATATAATGTGGAAGTTAGTTCGGAAGAAAAAGAACTACTAGAGGAAGAAGGTTTTTATAATCATTTTTAAAAATAGAGGAGTATTTATTTGGGTAGTTACAAATTAGGGATAATTGGCTGTGGAAATATGGGTGAAGCAATACTCAAGGGAATACTGGATTCCGGTTTCTTAAAATCTAATGAAATAATATTCTATGATAATGATAATTACCGGAGCAGGTACATTAAAAATAATTATAAAATATATTCTGCTGAAGGAATTATTGAAGTCATAAAAAAGTCCAGGTATATATTACTGGCGGTAAAACCACAGAACCTGAAAATGGTTTTGGAACAGATGAAGAGTTGTTTTAATTGGAGGATAAATTCAATTATCAGTATTGTTGCTGGAGTACCCACATATCATATAGAAAAAAAATTGAATTCAAATGTTTCAGTTATAAGAGTAATGCCCAATACTCCTGCATTATTTAAAAAAGGTACAGCTGCAATAAGTAAAGGCAGATTTGCAAAAAGCAAGGACTTATTATTTTCGAAAAATTTAATAAAAAATATAGGTGATTATGTAATAATTGAAGAAAAGTACCAGAATATAGCGGCAGCTTTAAATGGAAGCGGACCAGCCTACTTTTTTCTTTTTTGTAAATATTTGGTTGAAGCTGGAATAAGAAATGGACTGGATCCAGGAATATCAAAAAAATTGGTGACCAGTACTATGATTGGGGCGGGAATAACTATTGAGAAATCTAGAATTGACATTGATGGTTTAATAAAAAAGGTTGCATCTCCAGGTGGGACTACTGAAAGAGCCTTAAAAGAATTTAAGAGAAGGAAGCTGGATAAAATAATTTATAATGCTGTAGAAAGTGCAAAGAAAAGAGCATACCAGTTGCAGAATTTTCTTGACTAAAGGAAATGTAATGGGATTCTTTGTTGAGCTGGTTATATTTTTTCTCAGGGTTTATATTGGTGTAATATTTATAAGAATAATTATATCATGGGTTAGGATAAATCCAGATAATATTATTGTTGCGTTATATAAGTTATAGATATATGTAGATAAAAAATTTTTGTTTGGAGGTAGTTATGAATATAAATGCAGAGAGCATCCAAGAAAAGGAATTTCATATTGTATTCAAAGGATATAAACCGGAAGAGGTTGATAAATTTTTAGATATTCTTACAGTGGAATTCGATAGATTGCAGAAATCTCAAAGGGAGCTTCAGGAAAATTTGGAAAGACAAAAATATGAGGGAGATAAGGAATCTGTTGAAATGAAAAAGGTTATTCAGGAAGCTCTTGTTTCAGCACATAAGGTGGCAGAAGATATAAAACAAAAAGCAGAAAAAGAAGCGGAGGAGTTAATAAGAACTAAAGTGGCTGAGCAGGAGGAGTCATACAAAAACTTATTGAGTAAGAAAGCACAGTTAGAAAGAGATATACAGGAATTAAGCCAGCAGTATGAAGACTTTAAAAGTAAGATTGAAAAACTGGTAGATGATCTTAAAGAAACTACTTCAAAATTGGGAGAAGGGAAATTTATTAATATTCTTGGGATTGATAAGAAAGATTTTGGTATTAATAAAATTAATATAGGTGAAAGTATCAGAGAAGATAAAAAATCAATATATTATCCGGAGGAGGAATTGAAAGTAGTTGAAGGTACCAAAGAGGAAGAAATAGAAGAAGAAGCAGGAATAGAGGAAGTAGAAGAAATAGAAGAAGAAGCAGAAGAGGAAGAGGAAGAGGAGGAGAAATCCATCCAGGAAGAGGAAAAAAAACCGGAAATTTATGAATCCGAAGAAACGAAAGAAAGAGATGATGAATATAAGCCAAAGAGAGTCAAGAAGAAAATAGACATAGCCAACCCGGATATAATTAACGATTTCTTTAAAACTGATGAAGACTGAAACAATTAAGTTAATTGTAAAGCCAAATTCTACTGCTACCGGTGTTTATGGAATTTATATGGATAGAATAAAAATAAAACTGGCGGCTGTCCCGGAGAAAGGGAAAGCTAATAAAGAACTTATAAATTTTATTTCAGGTAAAACAGGTATTCCTAAAAAAAATATAAAAATTATTGCTGGTGAAAAATCGATTTACAAAGAGATCAGTATAAAATCAGATAAAAATTTAAATTTAACCTCAAGGCTCCTTTCCAGTTAAGCAAGTTTATGTCTTATTTAGCGCAAGTAGTACAGACTTATCTATAACTATCTCATAATTTAATTCATTATATATTAATTCTTCAGATTTAACCCATTAATAGTCAAGAAATCTGCACTTTTTATTGCATTAACATAGATTAACTGAGGTTAACCACGCTATCTGTTGAAATAATTAACCTATTGCGTCATCTAAAAAAGTATCTGAAAGCCTATACGTTGCTTCATGTAATAATCTATATGAAACCAATACA
>PEXF01000148.1:1523-3328 GCA_002779205.1 Candidatus Hydromicrobium americanum | reverse complement strand
GATAGACACAGATTATTTGAGGATAAATTCGTGTTCATCCGTGTTTATTCGTGGTTCCAAAAATATGTTCGTGTTCGTACTCGTGGTTCGTGATTTGTGTTCATTTGTGTTTATTCGTGGTTTCATTTCTTTCTATGTAAATCTGTGTGTTGTTTAGAATTTGGGGTTGGGGATTTGATATTTTCAATGTTATTGTTTTTTAAAGAGGTCAAGGAAGCGGTCTTCGTAAGAGTCAAAAAGATTCCACTTATCCAGTTCTTTTTTTAATTTGTAAGCTTTTTGCCTGTTATTCCTTGCCTCACGAAAGAGTCTTTCTATTTTCTGTTTGACAAATAGAGGGGTCTCCCCAGAAGCATCATCTTTCGGAGACAGAACTAACTCTTCTTTCATTCTATCTTCAATTTCTATCATCTCTTTTTCCATAAGTTTGACCTGTAGGTCTAAATCTGTTAGTGGAATTCTCACTCTCAATATATTCGCAAGCATTTTAACTATTTCCCTTGATGCTTTTGGATTTGGTAAATTCATAGCATAAAGTGGAATAGTAGCAAGAATGCAGGCAGATGGGATTCCGATTTCTCTGGCATAGCCCAGCAACAATCCATTAAATCCTGATATTTCGCCGTGGTCTAATATTTTCACTTGGTATTCATTGAAAAGGAGGTCTCTCAAAGATAAGGTAGTTGCGGCTGTATATAAAGTTGATGGCTCCTCATAACTTATAGGCACTGGGAAAGCGGCTCCAGTGAAAATTTTGGATACATTAAATCTTTTTCCCACGAGCCTAATGATTTTCTCCATCAAGATAGCTCCAAGTTTTCCATGAAGTTGAGTTTCTCCTTCAACGATAATTAAATCTGGGTATTTTCTGTAATAAATAACAATTTTTGGTATTTTGGAAAGCACAGCAATTCCATTTTCTACATGCGATGCCTCTGGAGCTACAAACTCAGAGAAGTCAATTTCGCCAAGTGGTTTGGCATTAAGTTTCTTTCGTAAGTAGTCTATCGCAGAGATAGCTACATTTCCCATTCCGGGCCAGGCAGCCAGCATAATTGGTCGATTGAGCACTACCTCTCTACCAGAACAATAAAGTTTTAACCTCATTCTCTTTCGTGTCCGTTGGCTAACGGATTTTAAAAACTGTCCAAAAAGTGTTTTTTATCACGGAGTCACAGAAAAAAGAAAGAAACACAGATAAACACAAAAGAATCAACCACAAAGACTCAAAGTTTTAATAATATTCTTCGTGGCTCTGTGACTTTGTGGTAAATCAATAAACTTTTCAGTGTTTTCCAGCAATGTGCGGGATGCTTCAGTGATAAATTATGGAGAAATTTATTTTTCTCATTTCTCCCAATTCTCCTCCCGCTGTATTCCCGCAAATACGGAACTTTCTCCTTTATTTGCCCCGCAGAAGCGGAACTCCTACCGTTGTTTTTGAATACAGTGTATTAGGGGAAAACTCATTTTTCTCCTGCTCCGTAAGTTCTTCTGGGAGCTTTTTCTGTAATTTTGCCTACTGCTATTCTTGCTGCGTCTCTAACTTCAGTGTTTGACTCATGGGATGCTGTGTATTCCAAAGAGTTAAGGGACTTTTTAGCTTTAAGCTCGCCAAGTGCCACAGCTGCGAGATACCTCATTTGCCACTTTGCATCTCTTAAATACTTTAATAAGGGCTCTATCACGGCACTCTCAGGCAAATTGCCTATAGCATTAGCTGCAACTACACGAACTTTCCAATCTCTTTTCTCATCTTTCATTACTCTGAGAAGAGTAGTATCAGCCAGTGCATCTCCGAGCTT
>PEXF01000148.1:0-1225 GCA_002779205.1 Candidatus Hydromicrobium americanum | reverse complement strand
CTCTTAACGTGGTTTTACGCGGTTTTACCATCTTTTACTCCTCTTTACAGAGAAAACATGTAGAAACAGGAAAATGGGGACAATTGTTCATGCTCACTAATTTG
Source organism: Candidatus Hydromicrobium americanum (assembly GCA_002779205.1). Classification (GTDB taxonomy): domain Bacteria; phylum Actinomycetota; class Humimicrobiia; order Humimicrobiales; family Humimicrobiaceae; genus Hydromicrobium; species Hydromicrobium americanum. The sequence continues at coordinate 1,121 of PEXF01000148.1, read as the reverse complement.
GTAACTCTTTTGGCAAAATTATGATATAAAATATCAGAAGCCAAAGGAGGACCAAATGAAATACCAGGAGCAAATTATAACCAGCCGCTGGGTTCCAATTCTTAAAGAATATGAAAGAACACGGAATAAAGAAAAAGGACGAGTATTTAAAACCTGCATAGCATTGTGCCGGGCGCATAATATATCAAAGAAAGAATTAAGGCGATATTATCTGAAATGGATTAACGGTGGACGCAAATCCGAGTCACTTTTACCTGCTAAAAGAGGCCCAAAACCAGGCAGCCGGCGCACACCCAAAGAAATTGAACGTAACATCATTAAAGCATATCGCAGATTCGGACTTAACAGATATGAACTCGTGCTTTTATTTAAGCCCTACTATCTGGACAAAACGCCTTCTCCGGCAACCATGGATAGAATCAAGGCTCGTTATCCGCTCAATCCGTCCCAGAAGAAAATTATTAAACGTTATGAAAAGAAAACTCCAGGAGAACTGGCTCATATTGATGCTACATATTTTCCTAAAGACATAAGGATTCAGATTGGTGTAAAGGAATCATATATAGCAGCGTTATGCGATGATTGTACGCGGTTAACTTATGCTGAGGTAATTCGCGATAAAAAGAGTTTTACTTTAACTTACTTTCTAGCACGAAGCCTTTCCTGGTTCAAACAGATTTATGGTTTTGAGTTCGAGAAGGTTCTTTCTGACAACGGACCCGAGTTCAAAGGATCCCTGAATAGGGAACATCCCTTTGAGTCACTTTGTCAACAAATAGGACTTAAACATATTGTAACCAGGCCATATCATCCACAGACAAATGGTAAAATAGAGGCGTTCTTTAGAATTCTTAAAAAAGAATTTTTCAGACCGAATACCTTTAGAGATGTTAATGATGTCAAAGAACAATTAGGGGGTTTCTTGTTCGAATATAATCATTTAAGATATCATGGGGGCTTGAATTATTTAACTCCTTTTGATAAACTATTGGATGTCACAAAAAGGTTACCGAATTATTGAGCATGTACAACAATCCCCATTTTTTCACTTTCTCACAGAAAAAAAGGGGAAGTGTCCCTATATTTTCATTCTACAGGTTTGAAATATTTTAAGTCGGCTA
>PEXF01000051.1 GCA_002779205.1 Candidatus Hydromicrobium americanum | reverse complement strand
AACTAAAAGTAGCAGAAGATGATCTGGGAAAAGTAATTGGGAAAAAAGGAAGAACCGCAAATGCTCTGAGGATTTTAATGAGAGCTGCATCTGCTAAAAGAGGTAAATCCTCTATTGTTAAGATTATGGATTGATAATTTAATATATAAATATAAATAGATTTTTTTAAACAGGCACTGGTAAATGTCAGAAGTAAGTGTAGATGCAAGGTTAATTGGGGTAATTGGTAAGCCGCATGGAATAAAAGGAGAAATAACTGTAGTGTTGCTTACTGATTATCCCAAAACTATTAAAAGTGGAGATATTCTTTTTTTTGATGAAAAATGTACGAAGAAAATAGATGTTGAAAGTATTAGATGGAAGAAAATAAAAAGATCTTACATTCCAGTAATTAAATTTAAAGGTATAGACAGCAGAAATGATGCTGAAAACTTAAAAGGTGCCAGTCTCTTCCGGAGTGTAAAAGACAGTCCTAAACTAAAAGAGGATGAATACTGGGTAGACGATATAATAAATTGTATGGTTTATACAAAAAATAATATTTTTGTTGGTAAGGTAGTAAATGTGGAGAAATTTGCAGCAAATGATAATTTAGCAGTAAAAATAGAGAATAAGGATTTAGATATAAGAGATTCTGACAGTAATATTTTCTATATTCCGGTTATTGAAATTTATATTGAAAGTATAAATCTAAAAGATAAAAAAATAATATTAAAAAAAATTCCAGAATATATTTGAATTTGTTATTTTTTTATCACATTTTAAAACCTTTTCATTTGAAAAATGCTAAAAATAGATGTGGTGACCATTTTCCCAGACATGTTCGATAATATTATCGAGTTTGGAGTGCTAAAGGAAGCTTTTAAAAAAAATATCTGCCAGCTGAATATATACAACTTAAGAGATTTCTCGAATTATAAGCACGGCAGGGTTGATGATAGACCGTATGGTGGAGGTCCAGGTATGGTATTAATGCCGGAACCCATAGACAATGCAATTACTTTCATTAAAAAAAAGAATAAAATTAAAAAGAAAGAAAAGCAAAAGGTGATATTGCTTGCTCCCAGGGGAGAAAAGTTGAACCAGAATAAATTAAAGTATCTGTCAAATCTTGAAAATATAATACTTATTTGTGGAAGGTATGAAGGTGTTGATGAAAGATTGATAGATTCTCTTATCGATCTTGAGATCTCCATAGGTGATTATGTATTAACCGGAGGTGAAATTCCGGCAATGGTTATAATAGATGGAGTGATAAGACTGCTTCCAGGCGTAGTCGGAAAAGAAGAATCTTTAAAGTCGGAATCATTTGAGGACAATCTGCTTGATTATCCTCAGTACACAAGACCACCGGTTTTTAAGGGAATGGATGTTCCTAAAATTCTTTTAAGTGGAAACCATAAAGATATCCAAAAGTGGAGAAAAGAAAAGTCACTGGAAATAACCAGAACAAAAAGACCGGATTTAATTGACAAGGACGGTTAAATTCATTATATTTGTTTGGTTCTTATTAGATTGAAAAAAAGATAGGCTGGAGTATAAGATGAATAAATTAGATAAAATAGAAAGTAAATATATAAAGACTGATATGCCCGAATTTAGGCCGGGAGATAAAGTAAGAGTCAAGATAAAAATCAGCGAGGAAAATAAGGACAGAATTCAGGTCCTTGAAGGAATTGTAATAAGGATTAAGGGCTCTGGTATCAATAAAACATTTACGGTAAGAAAGATCTCTTTTAATAATGTGGGTGTTGAAAGAACATTTCTTTTAAATTCACCTATAATTCAGTCTATCGAAAAGGTTAACGAAGGCGCAGTAAGAAGGGCTAAATTATATTACCTTAGAGATAAAATTGGTAAAAAATCAAAAATTAAGTCTAAATAAATATGGAATGATTTGAATTTTTATATTAATGCCTCTTAAGATTAAGAATAAACAGGTTAATGCCAAAAATAAAAAAATCTTAAAAGAATTTTTAGGATACGCTATTGTTATTTTAGCAGCAGTAATATCAGCCACTTTAATTAGAATTTTTATATTTGAACCTTTCATTGTTCCCACTCCTTCTATGGAACCTAACTTAAGAGTTGGGGATAAAGTAATAATCAATAAAATGGCATATAAATTTGGCACTGTTGAAAGAGGAGATATTGTAGCATTTCATTCTCCGTTGGAACAAAAAGATCTGGTCAAAAGAGTTATCGCTGTAGAAGGTGATGAAATTACTCTAACCAGTGAAGGTGAAATTTTCATAAGTGGTGAAAAAATCTCTGAAAGCTACCTGCCAGACAATCAAAATATATTCTATATCAACCAGACCATAGTTGTCGGTGAAGGTGAGGTATTTGTAATGGGAGATAACAGGAATAACAGTTTTGATAGCAGATTTTTTGGAACAATTGCAGAAGATGATATATTCGGGAAGTTTGTTTTAATTTACTGGCCCCCGTCCAGTTGGTAATTTTTTTATATTATTATGGAATTTAAAGAAATAAGAAGACTGGTGAATTTATGCAGTTATGAGGATGATCTGTATATTGCGGGCTATGAAAAAATAGCCGGGGTTGATGAAGTGGGAAGGGGCTCTTTAGCGGGACCCCTGGTTGCAGCGGCTGTCATTCTGGATAAGAGGAAGCTAATGATAGAAAATATAGATGACTCGAAGAAACTCAATGCAAATAAAAGAAAGTATATTTTTAAAAAAATAATTAGAAGCTGCTTGTGCTGGTCCGTAGTAAAAATTCCTCCTGATGAAATTGATAGGTTATCAATAACAAAAGCGAATGCAATTGCATTTAAAAGAGCAATTGGCAGCTTAAAAATAAAACCTGATATTATTTTATCAGATTTCATTAATATAGATTTAGGTACTGGATATTTACCAATTGTTAATGGCGATCAGCTTAGCATTTCCATTGCAGCTGCCTCAATAGTTGCGAAGGTAATCAGAGACCAGATAATGTTTAAGCTTTCGAGATATTATCCTGAATATGGATTTGAACATAACAAGGGTTACGGCACCAGGAAACATTTAAAATCTCTTCAAAAGTATGGACCAACTCTGATTCATAGAGTATCTTTTAGAGGTGTTTTAAGTTAATAGTTTTAATAAAAAAATTATAGGAAAAATAGGGGAGTCTATTGCCCGGGAACATTTAAAAGAAGAAGGGTATTTTATTTTACATAGGAATTATAGAAACAAATATGGCGAAATAGATATAATAGCCAAAAAGGATAAATGTTTAATTTTTATAGAAGTTAAGACCAGGACGAATTTGGAGTACGGAGACCCGCTGGAGACCATAAATAAATTAAAGATTTCCAGAATAAAGAGATTAGCCAGTTTTTATATTGCAACCAACAAACTTTCAGGATTAAATCCCAGATTTAATGTTATATCTATAATTATCAACAGGAGTTTAATTAAAAAGA
>PEXF01000095.1 GCA_002779205.1 Candidatus Hydromicrobium americanum | reverse complement strand
TTCTACGAGGTCAATAGTTGTTGGTCTAATAGTTGAAGCAATAGTTTGATAGAGAATTTCTTTGGGGAGTCGGTCTCTTATAATGAGTTCGTAAGAGGAGAGCCATCTGATGCTTGCCGGGTCAGATATAACAGCTAAATATTTATTATAATCAAATTCGCCATTTGTCTGGAAAAAAGTGTCCTCCTGCAGTTCAGGAGGTGGATTGTTCTTGATGAGTTCAACAACTTCTTCATATGAGATTCCAATTTCTCTTTTTTGGAGTTCCTGAGCTACCAGAGCAGATTCTACGAGAGTGTTAAAGGCAATGTCTTTAGATTCCCATGGCGGGAACCCTTGTTTTTTGTAATTTTCAACGAGATTTGAGTAACTCTGGTAAGAAAGAGGTATTTTCTTTTTGTGTGTCAGCCCCTTAATTTTTTGCCAAGTAGAAGTAGGTTTTATGCAGATTTCACCGATTTTTCCCTGCTCTATCGGAGTTAATTTTCTTCTTCCCTCTCCTCCCACCATCATAGCTGTCATTCCAGCTACAAATATGACCATGGCGAACCATAGAAACACTCTCATCTTTCTTCTTAATTTACGCATCACCATTATATCCTCCTAATTATAATATCAAAAACCGCACACTGATATTCACAGATAAAATAGATTCACACAGAATATGTTATTTTTTATACAATCTGTGCCAATCTTTCCAATTTGTGTAAATCTGTGTGCCAATATCTTTCGTGTAATTTGAGATATTCGTATAATTCGTGTTAAACTTTTTGGGGGGTACATTATTTTCTTTTTATTTCTTTCAAGATGAGCCAGAAAATTCCGATAGTTATACTCGCATCTGCAATATTAAAGACGGGCCACCTGATATTCTTTACACCTATATCAATCCAATCTATAACTGCGCCAATCCTCACGCGGTCCACGAAATTGCTAATTGCTCCTCCTAATATCAGAGAGAGAGAAAGTAGTTTAGCTTTATATAATATTATAAAGATTGCACAAATTGCAAGAGCAGTAATTGGGAGAAAAGAAATTCTATAGTGGAGTCCAAAAAGTCCATAATGGTTTTGGACAATAGTAATTCTCAAGAAGTCTCCGATAATTTGGACATTAGAATGAGTCTTGAAGACCCAGAACTTTGTTATTTGGTCCACAAAGATGATGATTAAACTCACTCCCAGTATTCTGATTAGAATTAAGTTTTTTTTCCACATTTAACACAAAGTTCTACATAAGGGATTGTCTTGAGATGCTCAAAAGGTATCTTGCTTTCACAATTTTCACAAGTTCCATAAGTTCCGGAACATATTTTTTCAATAGCATGATTGACTCTACCAAGTTTCTTAACAATTGAAGTAATTAAATAAGAGCTCTCTTCTCTGGACTCTGTATCTGACCCCAGGTCAGCTGGATGTGTCGGGTAAGCAGAAATATCATGAGAAGAATCTTGTTGTGAGAGGTTGAATTTCTCCTCAAGCTCAGCTAATTCCTCTTCAAACTCCTTTTTCATTTTTAGAAGCAGTCCCTCCAAGTATTTAAGTTTTTTAGTGTCCATAATCACTCTCCTTTAATACACGCACACATTTGGGGCAAAAAGTCGGGTATTCTTGAGATACACCAACATTCTTTGACCATACCCAGCATCGTTCACATCGTTCACCTTCTGCCTTATCAACAAATATATCTACTCTTTTAAAGTGCACCATATCTGGAACTTTTTTAATGCTCACTTGAGAAACGATGAAAATGCTCGGTAATTTTGATAGCTTTTGCTGGAGAAAGCTCCTCAGGTCATTATCTTCAGTCCATAAAACTATTTTTGCCTCAAGTGTGTTCCCAACAAGCTTTTTGTTCCTTCGAGACTCAATCGCGAGCAGAACATCATCGCGAACTGCCTCAATTAGCTCATATTCTTTAGCAAGTCCATCATCTATCCACACAGGATTTGGCTCAGGCAGTAACTCGAGATGCACACTCTGTGAGGTAGCTTCGCTACTTTGTATGGCTTCGCTACTTTGTATGTGAGTAATAGATTGCCAGACCTCTTCGGTAGTAAAAGGAATTATAGGTGCAGAAAGTTTCACAAGCGCTAATAAGGTTTCATACAATACTGTTTGAGCACTTCTTCGCTCAATAGAGTTCTTTCCATAAGTATAAAGCACATCTTTCAATATATCAAGATAAAATTTTGACAATTCAAGGGTGCAGTAATTATACAGGGAATGATAAACTTTATAAAACTCAAAATTTTCATAAGCAGGTTTGACTTTTTTTATGAGCAATGCAAGTCTATGTAACATTAACCTGTCAAGTTCAAGCAACTTATCCTCTGGGATGGCTGTTTCAAAGTCATATAGATTGCCGAGCAAGAACTTAAATGTATTACGGATTCTTCGGTATGCCGTGACCGCGGATTCAAGTCCATCAGGGTCAAATGGCAAATCACAAGTATAATCAAGAGAGGAGAAATAAAGTCTCAGAATATCTGCTCCATATTTCTCAATTATGTTCAACGGAGATATGACATTCCCCAGAGACTTGGACATTTTCTTCATCTCCTTATCAAGAACAAGTCCATGAGTGAGAACCGACTTAAAGCAAGATTTCTCCTCAGCAGTCATTGAAAGCAAAAGCGAGTGTTGAAACCATCCACGATGATGGTCCACTCCTTCACAGTAGAGGTCAGCTGGAAATGAATCTTGTGCTTTGAGCACGAGCCAGCTTGACCCCGAATCAAACCATACATCAAAAATATCCTCTTCTTTTATAAATTCCTTGCACCCACACTCTGAACACGAGTCAGGGATTAAATCTTTGACAGGGTAAGAGAGCCATCCATTAGAGCCGTGTTCTTTGATAATTTTTCTTGCTCGTTCTATAACTCTTGGAGTAAGAACTGGAGTACCGCAATTTTTACAATATAGGACAGGGATTGGGATTCCCCATTTTCTTTGTCTGGAAAGACACCAGTCAGGACGGTCCAGTATATTATGTAAGATTCGTTCCTTGCTCCACTTAGGAATCCAATGAACATTTTCAATTTCACTAACGCACCGCTCTCGCAGGTTTTTATGGTCAATTCGTAAGAACCACTGTGGAGTAGCCCTAAATATAAGTGGATTCGAACATCTCCAGCAATGCGGGAACGAATGAGAAATCTCTTCATTATAAACAAGTGACTTTCGCTCCTTGAGAGCTTTTATTATATGTTCATCTGCGTCAAAAACGAACTTTCCTTTAAATTCAGGAACCTCATCAGTAAAACAACCCGACTCATCTACCGGTGAAAGAACAGGAAGTTTATATGAGAGACCTACCTGATAGTCTTCATAACCGTGTCCTGGAGCAATATGCACACATCCTGTTCCCGATTCTTTGCTCACAAAAGTTGACAAAATGACCTTACACTCTTTATCAAATAACGGATGCTTGTAGGTTATTCC
>PEXF01000045.1:2911-3398 GCA_002779205.1 Candidatus Hydromicrobium americanum | reverse complement strand
GCTTGTCTCCAGTTAATGATCTCACAGACCTTCCTTGATATATCTATCCTGTATCGGGAAGTCTTTATTACTTCTTTTATTATTTCTATCTCCTGAAGACTCCAGCTCCTGCCACGAAAAATATACGGCAAAACACAGCCGGAGGCAGCATCCGAAGTGTATGATTTGGTATCCATGCTTTATTTATAGCATAAAAGAAGCGAGGACGCAAGGGAAAAATTGAAAACAATTAAAATTTTTTTCCTTCCCTTTTTGGAGGGTATTTAGTAAGATAATAAGTGAATAAAAATAATGGGTTGCCGGGTGTGGTTACACCAGCCATCGGGTGGCGTAATGCAGATGGGATTAAATTTTTTTCAAAATATTTTTGACGTGTTCACTGAATATTTACAAATTTTCTGTAAATTGATAAAGCTCTTTGAAATTATGTTTATTACTCTCCAAAAAAATATATAAATAAGGTATGAATATGTTTATGATAAATTTA
>PEXF01000045.1:0-2865 GCA_002779205.1 Candidatus Hydromicrobium americanum | reverse complement strand
GAAAACGGTAAGATATAATATTGAAATTCTGAGAAGATATCTATAAATAAATTATAGGAATAGAATAAAAACTTTACAAATAGAGAAAAATAGGGTGTTTAGCATGTATTTGGTCAATTATTTGCCAAGCAAGCAAGCAAGCAAGCAAGCCAGCCAGCCAGCCAGCCCTAAGCTGTATTAAATTAAAAAGCCAGCCTCTATGGAATAGTTGTTTTTTTGAAAAGATAGTTAATAAAATTGGTATTATAGATATTGCAAGGGAACAAAGCGATTTATGGTCTTTTAGGCCATGGGTTAGTTTTGTCCCCTTTTTTATTGTGTAAAAAGAGGATTTATACCTTATTCACTAAATTTGTATTTGTTAGGTGTTTATCTTCGTTGAGTTTGAGGTTAACCGCTTCTCTAAAATGCAGAAGTCACGGCACGGATAAGATACTAATTACACAGACAAGGAGATTTGAGTTCAAAGAAAACAAAATATCTGTGCAGTCCGTGGCTTAAAAAAAGCGGAATCTAAAAAAGGAAAGGGGGCATGAAAAATGGCAGTAGAAAAAGCGATTGCATCTTCCAGTTTGGTAGAAGTAGTTGATAGAATACTGGATAAGGGAGTTGTAGTTGATGCATGGGTAAGAGTCTCTTTAGTAGGGATTGAAATTCTCGCTATAGAGGCAAGAGTAGTAGTAGCATCAGTTGAGACCTACCTAAAGTATGCTGAAGCTATTGGCTTAACAGCAACTGCAGCATAATAAGGACAAGGTAAAAAGGAGTTCTTGCAGAATCATCCTTTCATTTCCAATTTTTTGGGGAAAAGTATGAGTCGCCAAGGAATTCCTTTCCTAAGAGAAAAAAGAAAAAGGAGTAAGTAAAAGCAATGCCTTTAACAGAAGATATGAGAAATATTGCTGAAAATATAATTTCCTCTTATGAAGCCAGGTTAGAGGGTATGGGAGTCATCTTTGATACTACACATCAACTCCTTAAAGGTTTTCAAGATTCGTTTATTGATACGAAACAGGAAAGAGAAAAACTTACTGTAGAATTACGTGAGAATCTTGCCAAAAACAAGTCTTTAAGAAGAAATGATTTTGATAATATGATGCAGGGTATCCTTTCAATTCAAGATAAGAGAGAAGAAGAAGTGAGAAATTTATTGAATAGTTACATTAATGAACAGAAAGAAATGGTGCAGGCTTTAAGAGGAAACTTAGAGAAGTTTAAAGATTCTCTTGCTAAAGGTGAAATTCAAAGAGTCAAAGAATTTCAAAATATGATTAAAAAAGTCCTTGATGAGCAGGAGAAAAGAAAAGAAGAAGTTACATCAAAGCTAAAAGCGTTTCAGAAAGAGCAAAAGGAGATGACAAAAAGACTCAGAGAACTTTTAGCAAAAGATAAGGAGCTTCGAATAAAGGATCTTAAATCAATGCTTGAAGGATTAAAAACCAAGAATATGGAGCGAATAGCTTGCCAGGAAGAAAGAAGGGAAGAGGTTCACAGGATGCTCGGTGATTTTAAAAAGGAAAGATTAGAAGCAGCCGGATACTGGAAGTCTACCCAAAGAAAAATGACTCAAAGAAGAGCTAAATTGACCAGGACATAAATGTATATAAAAGCAGTGTTAAAAAGGTGTAAGTAGAAAAATAAAGAAAATATAAAAATTTAACATATAAAAATATATAAAAGAGGAGGGATAAAAGATGGGATTAGCCGAAGATACCAAAAAACTCGCGGAAGACATTGTTGCTTCTTATGATCTGCGAGTAAAAGAAATAAGGAAGTTAGCAAAGGATACCCAAAGTATGCTCAAAGAATTTCAAGGCGAGCAGAAGGGCATGGCTGCTGAACTCAAGAAAACCTTTAAACAGGAAGAAGCTGACAGGCTCAAAGCAGAAGCTGACAGGATTAAAGCTTTCGGGAGTATGAAGAATGAAATTCAGGCAGAGCAGGAAAAAAGAAATAAGGCAGTGGCTGATCTGTTAGAAAAATTTGCAAAAGATCACGAGGCAATGGCAAATGAACTCAGGGGAACCCTTGCGGAAGGAGAAGCTGAGAGAAATAAGGCAGTGGCTGATTTGTTAGAAAAATTTGCAAAAGATCACGAGGATATGGCTGCTGAACTCAGGAAAACTCTTAAGGAAGGAGAGGTTGTTCGTCTTAAAGAAGTTCTTAATCTCTTGCAGGAATTCAAGACCGAAAGGGAAAAGATGGCAGCTAATTGGCAAGCTCTAACCGCAGCAATGGCTAAAAGAAGGAGTATTAAACTAAAAGTGGAGACAGAGGTAAAGGCAAGACCGGTAGAAGAGGCAATTAAAGAGATGGAAGAAAAAGTGACTCCTGAGACGGACTTAGAAGAAAAAGTATTGGAATTTATTGAGAGACATCCAGAAGGTGTGAGAGTTGGCGATATTGAAGAGCCCCTTGGGGTCCCGAGGATGAGGTTAGGCCAAGTAGCCAAGAGACTATTGAAGAAAGGTGATGTAAGAAGAGAGGGGAACATATATTTTCCACTGTAAGGGGAAAAGAAAATGAAGGCAGAAGAAGCAGTAGACAGTAGACAAAGTTAAAAATAAAATTTTTTAAGCTGCAGAAGCCTCCGGATTTCCCAAGTGTAGTTATCCAAAGAAGTTACTGCATTTGAGATAAATAACAAAGCAATAAGTCAGGTTATTACGAATTAAGCTATTACAAATTTGGAAGATCTGGTGCTTAAGATAGGAGGTAAGATATGAGCTTAATTACTTGTGCATTTTGTAAGGGACGAGGTACAGATCCATTTAATCTCCTCTCCGAACTTGCTACCTGCCAGGTGTGTGGAGGTAAAGGCAAGGTTGAGGTTAAAGAACCAGCAATTGGGTGTGCTTATTGTAA
>PEXF01000021.1:3140-3389 GCA_002779205.1 Candidatus Hydromicrobium americanum | reverse complement strand
AACAATCCCGGCATGTCCATAGGCACCAAGATTTTTCCCAGGATAAAAGGAAAAAATACTCGCATCTCCAAATTGACCCACTCTTTTTCCCTTATATTCCGCACCATGAGACTGAGCAGAATCCTCTATTAAAACAAGATTATGCTTACTTGCAAGCTCAATAATTGGGTCCATATCACAGGGCTGACCAAATAAATGAACCGGAATTAAAGCTCGGGTGCGAGAGGTAATCTTTTTCTCAATCTCTTT
>PEXF01000021.1:1687-3001 GCA_002779205.1 Candidatus Hydromicrobium americanum | reverse complement strand
AAAGTAAGGTCCAATGCAGTGGACCCAGAACTTGTAGCCACCCCATACTTTACTCCACAGAATTCAGCAAATTCGTTCTCAAATCCTGTGAGTTCCTCTCCATCTACAAACGCTGTTGACTCAACTACTCTTTGGATTGCCTCATCTATTTCATCTTTTATATCTTGATATTGGGCTTTTAAATCAATAAGCGGTATATTCACATTCCACCTCCTGTATGTAGGGATTTGATTCCCCGACACATTCTCCGTCGGGACCCTGTATCAAATCCTAATTTATTAGACACTTTCAACCCTGCCCCTACATTTCAATATTAAACCCTGCTTGTATGCACTTTCCAGGTCCATCTACCAATTTTATAATCTCGTATTTTGTGTTAGTCAAGTTATTTATTTTAATCCACAGCTCCCAGTTTCTTAACTTCTTTGAAAGCTCAAGAGAAAAAAGCCAATAATCAGACATAGTCCCCCAATCCCAAGAGCTAAAAACAAACTTTTTTCTGTTATATTTACTCTCTATCCCTATACTTATATTATGGAACAAAGAAACTTCAAGAACATTAATAAACGAAATTGTTGGAATAAAAGTATGCAAGAGAGGAGGTATATATGGAGAATAATGTTTTAAATGTTTATATTCAAAGGATACTTCATTTTTAATCTTCTGCAGTTCAAAATCAATTTTTCCTTTCCATTCTTGCAATTTATCTTTATTTACAGGTAGAACAGACGAATCTGGAAGCCACCACCGGTGTTCCCAACAAATCGTATTTTCTATCCATTTATGCGAGAGTTCAATATTAACATTATCTCCAAGCAAGAATTTAATATCAGAAAAGGAACTCCATCGTTCATGCTTTAAATCTGGATTCAGAACTACATAGGGTTGATTCATATAAATACTCTCAAGGGGGCTTGTAACTTTTTTGCTCCGATGTGAAAGATTTATTGAAAGCAAATCATTCACTTTCCAGTTCATTTGCACAAATGGAGCTACGATAGGAGCACTTATCCCTATACCAATAAATAGTGGCTCCCACATCTTTCTTCCCCACAGAACACCGAGGTCCCACAAAGCTTCTGATTCATAGCAAGCTGATGTAAGAAGTTTAAAAACATTTGCTTCTTGATAGAAAGAGAGTGAACTATTAGCAAGATAAAGAGCTTGTAGGGGCACGATATGTCGTGTCCCTACATTGTATCTATCTGTTTTTACATCAACTTCTAATATACTTTTAGTCCCGATAGTTCTTATCTCTATCCCAGCTCCGAGAGAAGTTCTATCCTCAATTTCAAGGAATTGAGCAGTAAATGA
>PEXF01000021.1:476-1601 GCA_002779205.1 Candidatus Hydromicrobium americanum | reverse complement strand
CTGGAAAATGTATTTTTGAACTTGTGCACCTAAAGGTGTCTGATTGCCAAATCTTTAAAGTCTCTTCAAGTTCGGGCAAAGGTAGTTCAAGCTCTGGAACAGGCTCATTTCCCTCAACTGCTCCCAAAGAAGTAGGGCAACCCTTTAGGTTTGCAAAGTAGAGAGTAAAGAGTAAAAACAGAGAAATATTACTTTTCATCTAAAATAGACGCACCTTTCAGGTGTTTGCTGAAAACCCATTTTTGCTGACTACTAACTACTTTCTACTAATTACTCAAATGGGGGCAATTGTATTCCATTTTCTGTTATAAATCCTGTAATATACTCATATGGGGTAATATCAAAAGCCGGATTAAAAACATCTATGTCTTTGGACGCTATCTCATAATTGCCTATTTTTCTGACTTCGTCAGGATTACGTAACTCAATTGGTATTTGGTCTCCTGATTCTATACTTGGGTCAAAAGTAGTGCTGGGTGCTGCGACATAAAATGGTATGTGATGAGTTTTCGCAAGAACTGCAAGTGTATATGTTCCTATTTTGTTAGCAGTATCTCCATTGTGTGCAATTCTGTCTGCTCCAACAATACATAAGTCAACTTCTTTAATTACCACACCTTTTACACTATCACAAATTAAAGTTACAGGAATTCCTGCTTGCTGTAGTTCCCAAGCTGTAAGTCTCGCTCCTTGTAAGACAGGTCTCGTCTCTGGAACAAATACACGAGCTGTTCTGTTTTTTGCAAGATAGATTGGAGCAAGTGCAGTCCCAATTCCACAAGTTGCAAGAGCTCCAGCATTACAATGAGTAAGAACTTTGGCACCATCTGATATAAGAGGTGCTCCATTTTTTCCTATCTGCTTACAAATAATTTCATCTTCTTTCTTTATTTTATAAGCTTCCTCAAGAATGAGCGATTTCAGTAAAGATAATTTATGAGTTTTTTCCACAATTTTCTTTATTCGGCTTAAACTTGAAAATAGATTATATGCAGTAGGTCTGGTATTTTCAAGTATCTCAATTGCATCTTCAACTTCTTTTATGCTTTTTGCCTTTTGCGTGGCAAGCACAACTCCATAACCAGCCGCGACCCCTATCAAAGGAGCTCCCCTAACTCTCAACTC
>PEXF01000021.1:0-330 GCA_002779205.1 Candidatus Hydromicrobium americanum | reverse complement strand
ATAAAATAATACTTTCAAGTTTATCACTGTCAACAAAAATCTCCATAAGATATACAAATAGGTTTGCAAAGTAGGGCAAACCTTTAGGGTTGCAAAGCAACTTTGTTAAGAAGGAACAAATAAATACTATGTGAGGTCATATAACTTAAAAGGGATTGTTGAAAAAGTCCCATTTTGTCTGGCCTTTCAGGGTCTCGGAAGCCATTGATTTTATTAGATGCTGAAACAAGCATGCCCTCCTGTTTCCGACAAATCGGAATCTGGTGAAAAGATTCTGAACCAAGTTCAGAATGACATTTTCAGGATTCAGCACGACAATTTGTGTTATTT
>PEXF01000082.1 GCA_002779205.1 Candidatus Hydromicrobium americanum | reverse complement strand
AATTAATACTCTCCCTAAGTCATTCTTTTGACGGCAAAGTCAAATTTAAATACATCAAGAATTTTCTTCTCTATATTATCGGTAATATAGATATATAAAATTAACTCGGTGAAATTTCCCATGGATAGATAATCATCATACAGTGTTTTATATAATTCTTGTGACTTTTTGTATGTTTACAGTTTTGTTAACATTTTTATCTAATAATATCATATTTATTCTTTTTCTTTAAAATTTTATATTATAAATTGGTATCACCTGAAATTAAGATTTATATTATTCTTTCCGGCATAGGCTTTAGCAAGTGATACAAACATCGCACCCTTATTCTTTTTAATTTTACCTGTAAGGTATGTATCTTTAATTATACTTAAAAATATTCTTATCTGCTGCTCTGAGATTTTATCAACTACAGCACGGAATGCTCCCAGGCTGTGATTATCATTAAGCTCTTCTGCTATTTCTCTTGCCAGTTGCTCTTTTTCTCTAAGCTTATATCTATTTGGTTTAGGATACTCCTCTACCACCCTGTTTTTGAAGTATTTACCTTTTGAATCAGTGTTTTTGTCCTTTTCAGAGTCTTTAGGTTCTATAAAGTTGCATTTTCCCTTATCTTTAAAGGATTCTTTTATTATTCTCCTAATATCGTTAATATCCTCTTCATTGTCTTCTGTCTTTTCTTTTATCTCCTCATCAGAGTTTTCCACAACCTCTTCACTACCAGCCCTATTAACGTTATTTATATTAGGATCATTAACGTTAGTATCATTAGGGTGTATTTTTTGGGATTCTAGATTCCCAATTTTTGGGATTCAGAAATTCTTTAATTTCTGGTTTTAATACATAAATCATATTAGATTTTCCCTGTCCCAGCCTTTTATTAATTATTAGCCTATGTTTAACAAGCTCTCTTTTATATTTAGTAACAGTATTTTTACTTACCTCTAAAAGATTTATAAGCTCTTCTCCACTAAATATTAAATATATATATCCTTTTTCATCTTTCCAGTTGTTTTTTATAGAGACATCCAATCTATCTCTTAAAACTGAATACATTAATTTAGCCCCCATGGACAGACCTTTATATATTGGATTTTTAAATAATGCTTTTGGAACCTGGTAGAATCTAAAGGTTACTTCTTCTTGTTTTTTATAAAACCTTTCTTGTGGGATAGTATTATATTCTTTGTTTTTTGAGAAGTCGTTAGAGTTACTGGAAGGCAGTTCATGACTTTTACTTCTATTTTCTCTATTATCTCTTAAGTTGCCCTTATTCATTGTAAGATTTCCTACTTTTGGTCTTTTTACAATGTAAAAAAGCCCGGCACTATACCGAGCTTTTGTACTCAAATAACCTTGATTTTCTTTCTGAAGGTAAGATCTACATTAATTGTGTTTTCCCTATTGTCTGTTAAATCTAGTGCTACGTCTTCCAGATTTTTAAGGTCTGCGCTAGGCTTATCGCCTCTTTAGCTGGCCTGCTAGTGTCATTTGTAACCAGTGAGGAGTACATATAATCCTTGTACTTTGCAATTCGTCTGGCAGCCTTTCTGTGTATTACTATCTTACGCTGTCTATCTTTTTTTGTCCCGGGAATTTCAGCTATTCCAAGAGTTACTTCCTTGTGTTTTCTGGTCGAAGTTCGAACTTTTTTTGAGGAAAATCCGCAAATAGATTTTTAAATTCTGTCTCAGCGATTCTGCCCCGACTTTCCTCGCTTCTTTTTCACCGATACTTTCAGATGTATTTTGTAAAACTAAATGTGGTTCATAAAAAGAATTTGTGTTTTCCTCATCTCCCCATGCGATCATAGCAGCAAAACTTTCTCTATTTGTTTGACTTGATAGTAAAGGATTCATATACCTATTAGATTAAAAAAAATAATAGAAAGTAAAGATTATAACTAATCCTAAATTATTATTTCTTTTAAATGACTTGTCTTACGGTTTTTACCTTACTACCTAATATAATAAACAATATTGCCGAAATTAAAGCTGTTATACTCCCAAAGTAAAAAGGAACTCTGACATTTATATAATTCCACATAACCCCTGCTATAAGTGATGAAAAAAAACTACAGATTCCTATTGATGTCTGATAAATACCAAAAGCAGTTCCGGATTTTTCCTGCGGTACCAATAGTGATATATATGCTTTTCCGACACCTTCGGTTAGAGCCATATAAATCCCGTAAACAGGAAACAGGAGCCAGATAAAAAGGCTACTGTTTATAAGACCTAAAAAGAAATAAACCAGGCTAAATAAGACAAGTCCCATAATCAGTACTTTCTTTGCTCCTATCTTATCAACTATAACTCCTGCTGGAATTGAAAATAGAGCATAAGTTAGATTAAAAAGAACATAAGCAAAAATTGTTACTTTAATAGCCAGTCCTAAATTTTGAGCTCTTAATATTAAAAAAGCATCAGAACTATTGCCAATGGAAAATATTATGCTGATAAGCAGAAATATTTTAAAGGAAGGGTTAACATCTCTCCATTTTAATTTCAAATCACTAAAGCATAAGGCATTTTTTTTCTTTTCACGAACAAAAATAAGAAGCAGGATTATTCCGATAAGGCCGGGAATAAAGGCTATATAAAAGATAAGTCTTATATTATTGTTAAATATTGCAAGAAATAAAATTGCCGCTAGAGGACCAAATACTGCTCCAAGCGTATCAAGCGCCCTGTGAAAACCAAATGATTTTCCCCTTATGCTTTCAGAGCAGCTTTCAGTAATTAATGAATCCCTGGCTGATGTCCTTATACCTTTTCCAAATCTGTCAAAAAAACGAGCTACAAGCACAAGTGGCCAGCTATAGGATAAACCAAGAATAATCTTTGAAAGAGTAGAAAGGCAGTAACCTGAAATAACAAAAGGTTTTCTTTTTTGAAATCTATCAGATAACCATCCGGAAAAAACTTTTAATATTGAAGCCGTTGATTCTGCAATACCTTCAATAACTCCTACTATTGCAACTGGAACTCCTAAAAAACTTGTTAAAAAAATTGGAACAATTGGATAAACCATTTCTGAGGCCAAATCATTAAAAAAACTTACCCAGCCCAGTGCAAAGACATTTTTAGGAATTTTAAATTTATTTTTTAGTTTATTTATTTTACTTAATAGCAATTACTTACCAGTCTCCTACCATTTTTCTTAAAGCTTTTCCCAGGCTTCAGCTTCATTTAGGGTTATTTTTTCTTTATTACGATAATCGTGTTTTTTTATAAAGGCACTTAAATCTTTATTTATTTTGGCAAGTTTTGATTTTTGATTTTCAATTATCTTTTTCATGGTATAAAGATTGTTACTTAGTTTAAGTAATTCTACTAAATGATTAATACAAAGCCCATCACTTTCAAAAAATTTATGAAAAAAATCTTCATTTTCCAAATTACCCAGTATTTCTGAAAAGTAATTATTTTCATAACTTTGCTGA
>PEXF01000034.1 GCA_002779205.1 Candidatus Hydromicrobium americanum | reverse complement strand
ATTTTTATAAAGTATCATTCGAAATATCACTAAACTTATAAATTTTTATGCTGCATCTGTTTAATTCGGAAAATTCTTTTTTCGTCTTATGTGTACCTACAATCAAGTTAAAAGAGAAGGTCTTATTTACATAATTTTTAAAATCCCGCCAACTTAATTCTATAAGTATCGAGATATATATAGAAATACTATGCGGACCAGTCCCGGAACCACCGGGAGACCCCCTTAAAATACCCCGTGAACCCGTGCCTATACCGCACGTACCTATTTTGTATCTTCCCGATTTAAAATTTTTTTCCTAAAAAATTCTTGTACTAAATAGAAAAAATAAATTGAAAAATTTCTTGTCCCCTGTATAATTAAATCTGTACAATTAAGCTCTTGCAGTGTAAAAACTGTAAGAATCTTTAAGAAATATACCCTATTTAGCTGGCTTATAAGATAAAAAATAGTTGAAGTTAGCCTGTAAGCCGAGTTCTGGATTAATTACATAATTATCACCATAAATAAGTGAATTACCAAAAAATTACTATTTCAACAGGTCCCCAAACTTATCAGAGAATTTTTTAACTTTTGGAGATATAACAGACTGACAATATGGTTGGATGTTATTCTTTTCATAATAAGATTGATGGTATTCCTCTGCCATGTAAAAAGTATCAAGTGGCTTAACTTCTGTAGTAATAGGATCATCGTAAAGCTCTTGCCTTTCAAGCTCTTCAATAAGTCCCATTGCTGTTTGCTCTTGCTCCGGGCTTTCGAATAATATCGTGGAACGGTACTGCGACCCTAAATCATTTCCCTGACTGTTTAAGGTTGTAGGGTCATGAATATAAAAAAACACTTCAAGTAGCTGCCTGTAGCTTATTATTTCCGGATTGTATGTAATCCTTACAACTTCAGCATGACCGGTATTTCCGGAACAAACCTCCTCATAAGTGGAATTTTCTACTGACCCTCCGGCATAGCCGGATTCAACACTTTTTACTCCCTTGAGCTGCTCAAATATTGCCTCAATACCCCAAAAACATCCGCCGCCAACCACTGCTTCCTCATAGCTTTTGTTTTCCATATCTTCTGCATGAGCGGCCTCTTCAGTTTTTTCTTCCGTTTTCATATTGCTGCACCCTGTACTGATAGATAAACCTGTTATTAATATTATAACAATAAAAATAAACATTAAAATTTTTTTCATTTTTCGTCACACTCTTTATAACTATTTAATTAAACTA
The DNA here is from genome assembly GCA_002779205.1 of Candidatus Hydromicrobium americanum. GTDB lineage: Bacteria > Actinomycetota > Humimicrobiia > Humimicrobiales > Humimicrobiaceae > Hydromicrobium > Hydromicrobium americanum. Next base: position 12,378 of record PEXF01000034.1, on the reverse strand, counting down.
AGGACTTTTTTAAATTCCTCAGTTCCGGCCCTTTCCATAAGCTCGTAAATAACCATTTCTGTTGAACTAACAACCACGCCGCTTTGATTTAAACGTTGCAATGCTATATCCTTGTTCTCCACTGACCGGGATGATGTTGCATCGCTAATAACGTGGACATTAAAATTGGGTAAGAGTTCCAGAGCAGTCTGTGCAATACAAATATGGGTTTCTATACCGGCAAGAATGACATTATTCCTTGAAAGTTGATCTAATTTTTTAACAAATTTGCTGCATTTCCCTGCACTAAATTCAATCTTTGTAATTGGAACCAAATCAGGTAATTCCATTTTGATTTCTTTAACAGTGTGCCCTAGCTTTTCCTGTTCAGTCATTACTACCGGCATGCCAATTATTTCTGCAAATCGGATTAATTTAACTATATTGGCTATCATTTTATTGTGGTTACTTATAACAGGTATTAGTCTTTCCTGGACATCAATAACCACCAGTACGCTATCTTCCCTTTTAATCAATCGGCTATCAGGGCTGCTATTTAATTTTTTACTTTTTTCTGTTGTTTTTCTCATCTTTAAATATTATCTTTATATTAAATTACCATCCTATCATTCAGTAATATAGGTTTCAATATATCTTAAATATAAATCTGAATTATAAATGATTACAACAGGTAAAATCTTTCAGTTAATAATTGTGCCAGTTGCCGAGTTATAGGCTAAAGATACCGGCTAAAAATGAAATAAATAGTGGAAATATAAAAAATACTATAGCAGTTATAATTAATGTTATTACTCCAAATACTATTCCCAATATGCTTCTATTCAATTTTATTTCGCTATCCAGGCCTTGTTTAATCCTTGCTATGCTCATAATACCATATATAATGGATACCACAGCTAAAGCAATAGCGGGACTTGTCAGAAGAAGGAATACCGTCGACTGTTCTCCGTATATATCAAAATATGTATAAAATAAAATGATAACTGATAAAATAATACTATAGATACCCAGTATTAAAGATACTATACTGGTAACCCATGATATGATTGATAACCTGCTGTATTTGTTCTGGCTAATTATATCGGCTATTATCTTGACGAACTTTAATATTGCCCGTCCAAATCTTTTATTTTTAAAGTTTGGTGAAATTAAGCCCTTTATTAAGTTCTGCAGAGTTAAGGGTACCGGATAATTTCCTGGAAATATGTATGGAAATAATTTCTTTACCCTGCTGAATTAATTTACTATAAGTATTTATAAAATCACCAGGGGTTGGCTGCGCTGCCCTGGGCATCTCGGTTGAGCTTTCCATCATTTTATAAAAATCATCTTCTTTAATATCTATTCCATCATCTAAGTAAGTCTTAGCACCAAATACAACAGATAAAGGCACAACACTTAAGTCATATTCTTCATATATATTTCTTGGCAAATCAGAAGTGCTATCTGTGACAATTGCAATATTTATCATAACCCATCCCTTTTCAATTAAAAGTCGGCTATTTGATTTTTTTTATAAAAGTATCTTTTATTTAATAAATTATTTGTTAAGTTTTTTTATTTTCTTTTATAATTTCTATAAAATTTTTCACTAATTTAGGGTCAAACTGTACTCCAGAATATTTCCTAAGCTCTTTAATTGCTTCATTTTTACTTAGTGGTTTTTTATAATTCCTTCCAGTTATCATAACATCATAGGAATCAGCTATTGCTATAATACGCGATGTAATAGGAATATTCTCGCCTTTTAATCCCAGAGGATATCCAGACCCATTCCACCATTCATGATGTGCTAGTACTGCTTCAGCAATAACAACTAGCTGAGGTGATGACTCGCAAATATTATATCCTATTTCAGGATGTTTTTTTATTCTTCTCCACTCTTTTTCGGTTAGCTTACCATTTTTATTCAGTATGTCATCGGAGATTGCAATTTTTCCAATATCATGTAAAGCTGAAAGTAATACTAGCTCATCTAATTTATTTTGGTAAAGGTTTATGAAATTTCCTAACTTTACTGCTAACTTTTTAATCTTTTCAGCATGCCCCCTTGTTTCATGACTTTTTTCCCACAATGTTCTTTCAAGAGTAGATATTATAGAACTGGCAACACTTTTTCTTTCTACTAGTTTACGGCTGTACATATTATTTTCAGCAGATTGTATAATAGTATTAATGTTCTGGTCAGGTTGCTCTTTTGTCGAAGTTCCCAATGATATACTAAGAGGAATTTCATCCGATCTTATTTTACTTGCTGCACTTCTAATTCTTTTAATAATCTTATATGCATGGTCTCTCCTTGTTTTAGGAAGGATTATTGAAAACTCATCCCCTCCCCACCGGGCAATGACATCTTCTCTTCTACAGCTCTCTTCTAAAATTCTAGCAGCTTTACATAAATGTAGATCTCCTTTTAAATGTCCAAAGGCATCATTTACCAATTTTAACCCGTTCACATCTCCCATGATAATGCTTAAAGGAAGTTGCCTTTTGGTATTAAGTCTTTTTAACTCTTCTTCAAAATATGTTCTGTTGTATAGGCCGGTCAGACTGTCGTGAAAAGACATATATTTTAATTTTTCTTCTACCTTTTTTCTTTCAGTGACATTTCTTAAAACTCCCAGGCAACCAGTAAGATTTCCTTTTGAATGATGAGGAAAACCTACCTTCAGTTCTCCCCAAAAGGTTGACCCATCTTTCTTAATATATTCATATTCCATAAGAGGTATATCAATATTTATATCTTTTTTGGCTAAACCTACATATTTTTTAAAAGAATCGATAGCTTTTTTATAGGAATCTTTTGTCATAATATCTTTTAATTTTATCCTATTTATATCTTTGGATCTGTAGCCAAAGAGCCTAGTAGCAGAGGGGCTTACATATTTTATATTAAGATCCATATCCTGAACAAACATAATATCATTTATATTTTCAGCAAGAAATTGGTACCTTTGTTCGCTTTCTTTTATCTTTTCTTCTGCTTTCTTTTTCTCTGTTAAATCTATTGCTACTATTCTCAACCCCAAAAAGGCCCCATCATCATCTTTTATAACATTACTATTCACTAGAACTTGAAAATTACTGCCGTCCTTTCCCACTATAGTATATTCATTTAGGCCAATTTTTTGTCTTTTTAGTACTTTTTTAATATTTTTTCTAGCTTTATGTTTGTCTTTTTCCTCGATAACTTCAAACACATTTAGACCCTTTCTTATATCCTCTTTAGTATAACCGGTAGCCTTTAATCCATATTTGTTTAAAAAAATAATATTAAATTCTCTATCAGTTCTTGCAACTATTTCAGGAAGTAGATCAACCAACTTTTTAAACTCTATTTCATCGTCTAAAAATACTTTATTTTTATCTCTTTGCTTCGATATTATTTTCTTTATTCTATGCTTCATTTCTTAATCCTTTTTTACTAATTAAGATTTAACCTCTTATTATAATGTAATTTAAATATTTTTAAATTATTTTTTTAAAACTTTTTAATAATTAATTATTAAACTAATAAATAAATTTAATTATATTACTTTAATTAATATTTTTATAATAGTACATAAAACACATATTAAAATTCGTAATACTATAACTTTTCTGTCAATGCGCTTCTTATACAGCGAGTACCTTTTGCCGCATTATTCTTTATACTTTTTTATGATTTACTAAAAATTAAAAATAAGATTAGATACTTCATATCTGGATATTATTTGCTAGAATTTTTACCAACAAATACTGTTAATAAAAAGGGTAGTAATTATAACCCCTCTGACGAGTTATAGATTAAATAATACAAGCCCTTTTTAAATCAAAAAGGGCTTGTATCTATTCAGTCAAATATAAAAATTATATCAAATAAAAATTATTATTAGGCTTCTTCCATATTCTTCTTTAACGTTTTCGCATATTTCTCTGCCTGTTTCCTGACCTCTGCTGTTTTTTCGGTAATAAATCCACAGGTCTTACTGCAGCATTCTTCCATTTGTTCCCTTAATATTTTCCGGGTTTCTTCACCCTTGCGGGGCGCAATAAGAATTCCAGTCAGGATACCCAGTCCGAAAATAAGCAGAGTGCCGCCAAAGGCATTGGAACTTTTCATATTATTTTTGCTCCTTCCTGGCTCTTCTTCTTTTTCTTGCCTTTATAACCTGCCATACTATGATTAATATTATTCCTATAAAAATCCATACCGGAGCAGTTATAATTATTACTACCACCAACCAATTAAATACATTTACTGCCCCCCTCAAACCTCTCTTTAACGCTTCAACAAACCCCCATCCGGGAGTAGTTATAGGTTCGGGTTCATGGAAGTAAACATCAATAGTAGAAAAAGATACCATATCGTCAAGGTATTGCATTCTTCCCTTGATTATTTCAATCTGCTCCTGAACATTACTCAATTCTCTCTGTACTTCTAAACTGTCACTGACTTTCTTTGACTCCTTCATTAAATCCAGAAGGACTTCCTCCTGGGCCTCATAATTTCTAAGCCTGCTTTCAAGATCGGTGTATTCCTGTGTCACATCCTGTCCGGCACTTGAAATACTTTCAACCGTACCCATTTCTTTAACCCTATTTAAAGCAGAATTATATTTATTGGAAGGGATTCTTATAGTTACGCTTCCACTGGTCAGATTGCCCTCAGAATCAGAGTAACTCTGGCTGTTTGAAATAAAACCGCCATTCTGCTCTGCCAGATTGGTAAGTTCAAACATTGTGCTTTCAAATTTCCCCACTTCAATCTCAAGCTCAATATAGGCAGTTTTGATGACTTTCCTGTCCCCAGCAACCGGAACTTCACCATACTGGGTCTCAGTATCACCGGCAATCTTCTCTTCTACAGAAAATTCTTCTGCCATCTCCATAGCCGGAGCCTCTTCTTCCCTTACTGCTTCTGGTTCTCCATAAAATTCAGCTTCCATTACTGCTTCTTCCTCTGCAGCTGATCTGACACACCCGGTAAAAATCATCCCAAATACGAAAATGCTCGAGAGTAAAATGAATAATAATTTTGATAATGAGCCCTTGATTCTCATTTATACCTCCGTTACTTTAAAATTATAAGTTTAATAATGAAATTATAACCTATTTTAGAATACTTATTAATAATTATTATTAAGTCAAGTGCTTCAAATATTCAGATACCTTCTATAACAAATCTCTCTAGAAAGTTAAATTATAATATATATACGAAGAATTGCGGTATTAATTAAGGTATTTACTTAAAAACTTTAAAATAAGAATTTCATATCCTAATAGTTATTATTACCAGATGCTGGTTCTGATATATTCATCAATAGCTGCAGCTGCACTCTTACCGGCACCCATTGCCAGTATGACTGTAGCTGCACCGGTTACTATATCTCCACCTGCAAAAACACCTTCTATATTTGTTTTCCCAGTAATCGGGTCAGCTTTAATGTTACCCCATCTGGTAAGCTCTAATCGTGGAATAGTAGACGTGAGAAGGGGGTTGGGACCCTGGCCTATAGCCATTATTACTACATCGACCTCTATATTGAATTCTGAACCCTCTAAAGGCACCGGTCTTCTCCTGCCAGAGTCATCAGGCTCTCCTAATTTCATCTTAATACACATTATCTTATGCACCCAGCCATCTTTTCCTATTATCTCAACAGGACTAGCCAGTAGTTTAAATTCAATTCCTTCTTCTCTGGCATGCTTTATTTCTTCATTTCTGGCAGGCATCTCTTCTTCACTTCTTCTATATATCAAATACACATGTTTTGCTCCCAGCCTTTTTGCTACCCTGGCTGAATCCATGGCCACATTTCCCCCACCAACTACCGCGATCTTATCTCCCCTGATAATCGGAGTATCACACTGGGGAAATTTATAGGCTTTCATCAAGTTTGACCTGGTGAGATATTCGTTAGCAGAATATACTCCATTCAGATTTTCTCCAGAGATACCCATAAAATATGGAAGGCCTGCTCCAGTGGATATAAAGATTGCTCTAAACCCCTCCTTAAATAAATCGTCTATAGTTAAAATTTTTCCCATTACCATATTTACTTCAATCTTAACTCCCAGACTCTTTACGTAATCTATTTCTCTTTTCACTATTTCTTTGGGAAGCCTGAATTCAGGGATACCATAAACCAAAACCCCTCCCGGTTCATGCAGAGCTTCAAATATGGTAACCCGATAACCCAGTTTAGCCAATTCTGCCCCACAGGTAAGCCCGCCAGGACCAGACCCAATTATTGCTATTTTTTCTCTGGTGCACTGTTTGGTAACCTCTGACCATGCGCATTCTTTAATACCTTCCGCTATCTCTTTCATTTCCCTATCCGCTACATACCTTTCAAGTCTTCCAATTGCTGCCGGATCATCTTTTATACCCAGGATACATACCTTTTCACATTGATCTTCCTGGGGACACACTCTGCCGCATATAGCCGGAAGGCCGTTTTTTTCTCTTATCTTTTTCAGAGCCTCATCAAATTTTTTTTCCTGAATTAATTTAATAAAACTTTTTATATCAATTTCCACCGGGCAGCCTTTTATACATTCAGGATTTTTACACTGAAGGCATCTGGATGCTTCGCGCAGAGCATCTTCTTCAGTATATCCCAGCGTAACTTCATTAAAATTCTTATTCCGCTTCTCAGGTTCCTGTTCAGGCATAGCCACCCGGGGAATCTTTTCTTTTTTTTGCCTTTTTCTATTAATTTTTTCAGTCATATTCCAGACTATACTTTACCAATAATAATATACTTATAATATGAATAAATATAATAATAATGCGTTGTTACTATTTATCTAACATGCATTTATGCTCGTAAATATCCATACATTCTTTTTCCTGATCACAGTAAATTTTTTGTCTTGATAGAAGAAGTTCAAAATTTACCTGGTGCCCATCAAACTCTGGCCCATTCACGCAAACAAATTTAGTTTTGCCTCCCACTTCTACTCTACATGCCCCGCACATTCCCGTCCCATCAACCATTATGGAATTCAGAGATACTATGGTCTTTATGTTAAAAGGTCTGGTCACATCAGCTACTGCAGACATCATAAGAGCCGGGCCAATAGCAATCACCCTCGCAATATCCTTTCTTTTATCTGCATTACCGGTTAAATTTTTCTCCAGATACTCTTTTAAAAAATCTGATACAAAACCATGATATCCTATGGAACCGTCATCGCTGCAGATATACAGTTCATCAGATGTATCTTCCATCTCTTCTTTCAAGATAAGAAGGTCTTTACTCCTGGCGCCAATAATGGAGATTACATAATTGCCAATCTTTTTTAATTCCCTGGCTATAGGGAAAATTGGTGGTATTCCCACTCCGCCTCCAACGCAGATCACTCTTCCAAAATTTTCAATCTCAGAAGCATTGCCCAGCGGACCTACAACATCCAGTATACTGTCACTTTCTTTTAAACTGGATAGTAAAGTGGTAGTTTTTCCCACTCTCATAGAAACTATGCTTATTATCCCATTACTGCGGTTATAATCTGCAATAGTCAAGGGGATTCTTTCCCCATCTTCATTTATTCTGATAACCACAAACTGTCCCGCTTTTGCTTTTCTGGCTATTAGCGGAGCTTTAATATAAAATCTGTCTATATCTTCTACCAGCTTCTCTTTTTTTACAATCTTATACAAATACCCACCGCTTTCTATTTTTGTAAATGTTTCTTATTTTAATTGAAAAAAAAATAGGTACAAGACTTTTTTGAAAATTTATTATACTATACAGGGAGATTTCTAGTCTTTGTCTATATATTTGTTTAATCTGGCAGCAATTTCTTCAATTGATTTCTTAAATTCTTCATCCGCACCACATGGAGAAAAATGTTTCAGATCTGACTCTCTTACTCTCTCGCTGTAAGGAAGTTTCCCCAGTATGATAAAATCACCCAGATTATCTTCAATCAATTTTTCTTCTTCATCAGTTCTTACTTTATTTACCACGATAAAAATATCCCTGATTCCCAGATCCAGGGACATTTTTCTAACCGTCCAGGCAGTCTGCACACTCCTGAGCCCAGGTTCTACTACAATAATTAAGGCATCCATATTCTCACAGGTACCCCTGCTCAGATGTTCTATACCGGCTTCCATATCAAGAATTACAATCTCTTCCCGGTTTACCACCAGATGTCTGAACAGACTTTTAAGAAGCACATTTTCCGGACAGTAACACCCACTGCCGCCTGCTTTTACCGTTCCAGCAACAAGCAGTCTTACACCATCAATTTCTATTCCAAATTTCTGGGGAATATCGTCCACCTTTGGATTTAATTTGAAGAACGCTCCATATCCTCCCGGCCTGGCTCCGGTCCTCTCTTCAATTAATTTTTTCATCTCTACTAGCGGTGTAATCTTTGAAGCCTCATCATATCCTATTCCTAATATCGCAGCCAGATTGGCATCAGGATCAGCGTCAACGGCAATTACCTTATGATTTTTATTGGCATAATACTTAGAAAGACATGCTGCTAAAGTTGTCTTACCCACTCCGCCTTTACCGGATATTGCAATTTTCATTTAGATATAACTCCTGTTTAATACCATGGTGGATGTATAAGTTTCTGTTTTTAAAATCGCTTCTTTAGCTTTTAAACTCTTCTTACTTTTTTTTACAAACCTTTACTACTGCTGGCCTTATTAAAAAATCATCTATCATATAACCTTTTCTAATGACATCCAGTATTTTACCTTCATCGACATCCTTTACGGCTTCAGTTTCAGCCGCCTCACAAACTTCCGGATTGAACTCCTCACCTTTTGGATTAATAATTTTGACATTTTCTTTCTTTAGAAGCTCCATTAAATTTTCATAAATCATTTCTACGCCCTTAAAAAAATCACTCTCTTCTTTTTTCATTTTTTTTCCGGCATCAAGGGCTATTTCAAAGTTATCAATTACAGGAAGAAGTTTTCCTATTAAATCCTTATTTGCCCTTTTTATATGCTCCAGATGTTCCCTTAAGGTTCTTTTTCTATAATTATCATAATCTGCCTGCAATCTTTTAATTCTATCCAGATACTCTTCTTCAATCTTTTTATAATTTTCCAGTTCTTTCCTTAAAAGCTCTATTTCTTCCTCAAGTTCCTCTGCTTTAATTTCTTCTTTTATCTCTCTTTTAAAAGTATCTTTCGGTACTTTCTTACCAGGCTTTTTATATTCCACCATTTCTTCCATATCCTGTCCATTACCGGAATCTTCATGATTTTTTTTATCTTTTTTACTCATATTTTTTGACACACTACTTTCATAGAAAATTTCAGCTAGAAAAAATAAAATACATTATATAATAAATCATCTACAAAAAAACTTTATTTTATGTTATATAAAAGTTTTTTCAAAAACTATTTTCCACTTATTGTTTTCTTCTATCAAGTAAATATACTTTTTATATTGTTTTACCTCACCATTTTTATAGTTAACTTCAAACTCTGCTACCACTTTACTCATATTATTCTCATATCCCAGATACACAGTTCTTTTAACATCTATACTTTCTACATCCGAAAGTATGTTATTAAATTCATCTACGTACTTTCCCCTGCTAATACTATTCCTATCTTTATCAGGCAGTAAATTTGTATAAATAAAATCCGGATCCTTATTGGCAAGAGATTGGAAAAAATCCAGAACAGCTTTTTCTGGTTCAGTTTTGAAAAAATAGGTTACATCAAACTTCCCATCATAACTCCTGCAAGCTGGCAGAGCAATCATAATAATCAAAAATAAAAATAATAACCTGTAAAAACTTCTTTTAACCAACTTTTTAAAAGTAGCACTTATAATTAATACAATAAACACTTATACCTATTATAATATCACGGTTACTGCCTTTGAACACTGTTTTAAATTAACCTTTATTAAACTTTAAAGATTCCCCTGATAGCGTCCAGAATTTCTATGTTTTTTACTTTTTGAATCTTGAAGTTTTCATCTATTTCCAGCTTATTTTCCAGATCAATACTATTATTTATATCCGGAAAATCCCCCTTATTAAAGCACCCTCTTATAGTCTCAAGAACGCTTTTTGCGGTAGAATTATATTCATAACCACCTTCCAGCAATATTCCGGTTCTGCCCTGGCAGTGTTTGTAACTTAGATATGAAATAATATACATTATCTTGTAATATGATTCTTCTACCAGACCAAGAGAAGAAAGGGAATCCGAAAAATGGGAATCATATCCAGCACTTACCAGAATTAGCCCGGGATCAAATCTTTCCATAACCGGTATAATTATGTCTATCATTGCAGTTAAATAATCTGGATCCCTGGTATAGGGCATAAAAGGAAAATTCATGTTAAAGCCTTCTCCCTTGCCCCTTCCGATTTCATTATAATATCCGGTCCCCGGATAGTGAGGGTATTGGTGGAAAGATATATAGAAAATACTACTGTCATCATAAAAGATCTCCTGTGTCCCATTTCCATGATGGGCATCAAAATCTAATATAGCAATCTTTTCCATTCCAAAATTTTCCTGGGCATATCTGGCAGTCAGGGCTATATTATTAAAAATACAGAATCCACTACCGGCATCCCTAAAAGCATGGTGGCCTGGTGGACGGATAGCAGCAAAAAATTTATCAAACTTAGATCTCTTGCTAAAAATCAAGTCCAAACCCACAAAACAGCCACCTGCAGCCAGGAGTGCACAGTCATAGGTGTATTTTGTTACTGCTGTGTCTGGGTCCAGATAAGAAAGACCTCCCATTCTTGATAGATTTTTTATCTTCTGGATATAGTTTTTATCATGAACCATCTCAACTTGCCTTTCAGTAGCAGGACGGGGTTTCTTAATGGCTATCTTATCCTTAAATTTCCAGTTATTTAATGCTTCCTTAATAGCAGTAAGCCTATCTGCATTTTCAGGATGATCAGGAGCATTATGGTGTTTTAAATAAAAATCATCATATATTATATACATAAAATATATTATTTTTCTCCTGTTATATTTTTTATTCACTTAGATACTCTAAAATGGCTTCAACTATGCTTTCGCTTATCTTCATCTGATAACTTGATTTCTTTAACCTTTCTCTTTCCCTATAATTTGAAATAAAAGCAGGTTCTATCAATACCGATGTCATATTTGTTGCTTTCAGGATAGCGTAGTTTGCACCATGAACCCTGCAATCTAAAACTTTTAAGTTACTGGTGATTTTATCCTGAATCAGATTCGCAATTTTATATCCAGGAATTGAATACGACTTAAGGCCTTTAAAATAAAAACAGCTGCAGCCATTGGCATTCTTATCAGTTGAATAATTTAAATCTACACTAATCAACAGATCCGCATCACTCTTATTTGCATATTCAATTCTGTCATACAAAAAAACATTCTGCTTCTTATCATCACTAATGGAAAGTAATGTCTCGATGCCGTTTTTAGATAATATATCCCTGCAAAAATTTACTATACTTTTACAAATATATATTTTTTCATTAATATATTTTTTACTGCTCCTCATATCTTCTATGTTTTCACTATAATCCAGAATAATTTTATTTTCCCGCAGCTCTTTTCTTTTATCCAGATTTCTGATTATGGGGAAATTGGAAGTTTTTTTAGATACTATGATTCTTTTTAAACTTTTCAGATGTTGCAATGTCTCTTCTCCAACTATTCCATCATCAGCAATGTTCATATTTTTCTGGAATTCTATAAGTGCCTTATTGGTTCTTTCACAAAATATACCATTCTCATTATAATGATAAAAACCAAGTGTTTTTAACCAGAGCTGGAGAGTTCTCACATCGTCGCCTCTGAAAGGAGGATGCTTTAGATATAGCATCCTTTCGCCAATTTTATACCCGGCATCGACTAATTCCTGCCAGGTCTCCTGATCTATAACACCTGTTACCAAAAGGTCTCTATCCTGCTGGAATTTTCTGACTGCATTTTCAGTCTCGATACCAAAAATTCCATCAATATCCGTTACACCAAGATTGTAGCCAAACAGTTTTAATCTTCTCTGCAGATCTGTAACTTTTTCCCCTGAAGAATTTCTCCTTATTATTTCCATTCTTTTAACATAAACTCAATTTTTCTAATTCTCTCACTTTTACCCCTAAAATAGTGGTGCGTTATAAACTCTTACTATATCAGTTCTGTCAATCATTCCTGAATTTTTTAAATAAATAAAAAAACTACAGCCCGGCGTGTCTGTTATTGTGAGCTGATAAAAATCTATCAACATATATAGCAGCTATTGCCCCATCTGCAACTGCAGTTATGACCTGCCGGAGAGGCGTATTTCTAACATCACCGACCGCAAATATACCGGGCAGAGAAGTTTCCATTTTAAAATTGGTAATTATAAAATTTTTCTCATCAAGTTCCACTAAATCTTTTACCAATTC
>PEXF01000139.1 GCA_002779205.1 Candidatus Hydromicrobium americanum | reverse complement strand
TTGTTATAAATAATCTTTTTCGCTAATTATATACTAAATATGTTAATAATTCATTAATTGGATTATTTATTTCTGTTACCTATTTCCTGTTTAAAATAGCTTCCTTTTTAAAAAATGTTGATATAATTGTCAACTTATTATCAGCTAAAAACCTTATAGAACTTTCTCTAATATTATAGAATTGAACAAAAATGATGAAACATTAAATTACTGTAATATTATATGATGTATTCTAACAAAAAATTTGGTACAGCTTTAAAAGAAATAATAGAGAAAAAGAAGATAAAGCTCAGAAGTCTGGCAAACAAAACAAATTTAAACTATAGTTATTTTAGTAAATTAAAAAAAAGAGAGAGTTATCCTCCAATCACAACTATAGAGTTAATTTCTGACGGATTGGATATATCTCCTGAATATTTCCTTGAATACAGGATTCATAAGATTGAAAAAATCCTAAAAAAAAATCCCCATATCATCGATAAAACCCTCAACTACGTAGATAGCCTTGTAATTAAAAGCAATTTAAAAGTAGCTGAAAGAAAAAAACCATTCACAAAGAAATAAAATTATTATATCTTAACTTTATTACTTTAATCCAAATAGCACCTTATTTAACATGAAAATTTTTGAACCTTTAAAATCACTGTATAGAATTTTAAATAAATGTGTAATATGCCCCCACAAATGCAAAGTTAACAGAAAATCAGAAGAGAAAGGTTTCTGTAATGCCGGCTACAATCCTGTAATATCGTCAGCTGTGCTCCATCATGGAGAGGAGCCTCCAATTTCAGGAAACAGGGGTTCAGGAACTATATTCTTTTCTTACTGTAATATGAAATGTGTCTACTGTCAGAACTATCAGATAAGCCAGGAATTTGAGGGAGCGAAATATAGTATACCGGAACTCGCGGATAGCATGATTAAATTACAGAATTCAGGTTGTCATAATATTAATTTCGTCTCTCCTACTATATGGATCCCGCAAATAGTAGAATCTCTCTCCATTGCCAGAAATAAAGGGCTTTCAGTCCCCACAGTGTTTAATACCGGCGGATATGATAACCCGAATATTATAAAAATGCTGGATGGGATTATTGATATCTATATGCCGGATATGAGGTACAGCAATGACGACATGGCCAGAAAATATTCAATGGTTGAAGAATACGTCCGGTATAACCGTCAGTCAGTTAAAGAAATGTACAGACAGGTAGGAGGACTTAAAGTTGACCCGGAAGGAGTAGCCTTAAAGGGGCTGATGATAAGACTGCTGGTTTTACCTGAAAATATCGGAGGAATCAAAAAGACTCTGGACTTTATTAAAAATGAACTATCCACCGATGTTTACTTGAGCATCATGGCCCAGTATCATCCAACCTATAAGGCATCCGGGTACCTTGAATTAAATAGAATGATTACAGCAAAAGAATATCTGGAAGTAGTAAAATATTCTGAAAAGAGAGGCTTTAATTTCGGCTGGACACAGGATCATATATCGCTGAACAGTAAAGAGGATTTATTCATACCTGATTTTAAAGATAAGAAGATATTTAAATATTATAAGAAATAAACGGCTAACTTCTTTGCTTTTTCCATGCTTTTAATTCCTTAAGCGCAAGCGCATTTAATACATCTTTTTTCTGGAGTCCTGCTCTTCTCGCAATATCTACTCCCAGTCTTATCATATCCATATTATTGGGACGGTGAGCATCCGTATTTATAACCACTTTTACCCCCATCTCTCTGGCTTTACGGACATTTTGCTCATTAAGATCCATTCTTAAAAAATATGAATTTATTTCCAGAGCTTTATTATTTTTAGCCGCTGCTGAAATCAACCTGTCAACATCAATAGAATAGGGCGCTCTGTTTCCAAAAACTACTCCTGTAGGATGCGCAATAAAGTCAATGTACCTATTTTCAATTGCACTGACCGTTCTGGCTGTATTCTCAGCTCTGGTATTTAAAAAGGATGAATGCATCGAACCGATTGCGATATCCATTTTTTTGATTATATTTTCAGGATAATCCAATTTACCAACTCCTCTGATTTCGATTTCTGAACCCATTAAAATATAAAAATCTTTAAATCTGGATTTCAGTTCATTAATATAATTTATTTTTTCCTGCAATCTTTTGGCATCCAGGCCCCTGCCATAATAACTACTCTCCGAGTGGTCGGTGATTGCTATATATTCATAATTAAATTTTTTTACTCTTTCAACCATATCATCAAGACTTATAATTCCGTCACTCCATCTGGAATGAATATGAAGATCACCCTTTATATCTTCCATGGTCAGAAGCGATGGCACCAGAAAATTCTCCGCCAGCTCTATTTCTCCCAGATCCTCCCTGAGTTCCGGGGGTATATATTGTAAATTCAACTTACTGTAAATATTTTTCATATAAAAGGCATCATCAACTGGTAGATAATTTCTTATCCCATCCCCGCTGTTTTCAGAAAAACCAGCGGTATCTATCCTTCCGCTTTTAAAATACCCTTTTTTCTGAGCTATTCTTTCTAATTTTTTTACATGCTTTTTACTCCCGGTAGTATACAGCATATCTACAGCCCAATTTTTATCGCTGCTTATAATAAACTCAATTTCTATTCCAAAAACAGTTTCAAATATTGCACTTATATTTTCTTTCCTTATGTTACTGCTTACCAATCTTTTTATAAAACTAAGTGATTGGATTTCTCCCAGCAGTTCCTTACTCCTTTCAAAATCATATAACGGATTGTTAAAATAAGGCTGTATAAGTATATCTATGTCTTTTACTATAGATTTCTTTCTCCTCAGGGAACCAACAACAACAAATCTTTCAATATCTTTAATTTTATAAAGACTATTTTTTATTTCATCTAAACAGACTTCAACTTGCCATCTGGGGAACATTCCCCTTATGCTTTCCATATAATCCAGTGATTGCTTAAGCCTTTCAGTATAAGATTCACCTGCCTTATCTTTGCCTGAACCAGCTTCTGCAAGGACATTGGCAATTCTGTGATTATCTACCAGCTTATCTTTTAGATCTTCCAGGCTCTTGATATTAAAAGTATCATAGATTTTAAACATTCTCTTTTTCCCGAGCCCGCTTATTCTTACCAGCCTTATTAAATCTTCAGAGTATTTCGATTTTAACTCCTCATACAATCCGATACTTCCGGTATCCAGATATTCCTTTATAAGTTTGTATGCCGGTTCATCTATGCTTATTGGCTGCCCGAGCTTTCCGCTGCTGTAGATTTTCTCAATGCTTTCAGGATTATCTCTCAGTGTTCGCGCTGCTATTATGAGACCCAGCGTCATATTTTTATTATCAGGGCTGGATTTTTTAATTTCTGCAATATCTGTAAGTATATTTGCCAGTTTTAAATTAATCATTTTATAATATTTCTATGTTATAATAATTATTATATTAACTGAACTATTTAAAGCTAGTTATTATATCACAAAATACCACAAGTTATGATAAGAACAAATAAGAATGCCAAATTCTCAGATATACAGAAATATCAAATGCTCCGG
>PEXF01000069.1 GCA_002779205.1 Candidatus Hydromicrobium americanum | reverse complement strand
ATATATCTACAGTATTTAAAAGACGAAAAATGCTTAGCATTCTTGAGAATATTTTTTATGATGCTGGCTTTGAGAGAACTTCTGTCTGGGCATTCACAAAAAAAGAAGTTCCAAAATACTGTTCTGTAACAGTACCTCTTTATGTTGGTCTTGGTGCCAGTGGTGGAACATATCTAAAGGATATTTTTTATCTAAATACTTTCAATGTTTCTGAATATATCAGTACGATTGAGAATGAAACGATGCCAATTGCCTTATCACTTAATCTCTCAGAAAGCATGCAGATGGCATGGTGGTTTTACTGGAGAGTCTATGGAGACTAGATTTAGAAGAAGTGATTTCAGGGAAAGGTTTAGGAGAGAGTTTGATGAGGTCTATGGAAAATACATAAACCCACTGTCTTCCTTTGGATTCTTAAAAGATGATGGAGACCGAATAGTTCTCACAGATAGGGGGGCATATTGGCTGCATGCAATTGAGGATCTATTTTCAATAAATTATATAAGTAAATTATGGGGGACTTCAAAGCAAGAGCCCTGGCCTAAAAGGGTAGATCTGTAACAGATTTAGAAAGATGAAAAATATAATCTATGGAATCAAATATGTAATTGATAATCAAATCTTAAAAAAACACACCCCTCTTATTGCCGGGTTAGCTATAACCAACAAATGTAATTTACGATGTAAGCATTGCAGAGTAACCGAACGCGAGACAGAAGATATGAGTTTTGAAGAAATAATTTCTATACTTGATTCATTTTACAAAGAAGGAGGTCGTACTGTCTATATTGAAGGTGGCGAACCATTTATTTGGCATGACAAGCAACATAATCTTGAAGATATTATTGAATATGCTCATAAAAAAAGATTTCATACGGTTATTATTTATACAAATGGTACAATCCCAATAAAAACATCAGCTGATACTGTTTTTATTAGTGTTGATGGACTTAGGGAAACTCACGATCTCATACGTGGGAAAACATTTGATAGAATAATGAGAAATATTCATGAATCAGAGCATCCTTCTCTTTATGTAAATTTTACAATTAATAATCATAACAAAGATGAAATAGAAGCATTTTGTGAACATGTAGATAGAATAGATCAGATACGCGGTATATTTTTTTATTTTCATACACCCTATTATGGATATGATGATTTATATATAGAAGCTCCCGAAAGAAATGAAATTTTACTCAGGTTATTAGATTTTAAAAAGAAATACAAAATATTAAACTCACGAGCAGGTATAAGATCAGCAATAAAAAATGATTGGAAGCGACCTTTAGATATTTGTCGTGTTTATGAAAACGAGAATGTGTATGAATGCTGCAGATTTTCTGGAGATGCCGAACTATGTAAAAATTGTGGATATTTGAGTTATGCTGAAATAGATCAGACATTAAAATTAAAGCCATCAGCTATTTTCAATGCATTAAAATATTTTTAGTTTCAATTTAAAGAAGCAATTCTTCAGGAAAACTGCACTCTATTGTTTTTAGGACTTTTAGATGATTAATATTAAATTTTTAGTTTTTTATACTAAATAAATCGAGATTATATTTTTTCAGAAAATAAGTTTTTAGAAAATATTAATTTATTATCTTATCACAACCCTAAACACATCTTTTAAGCATTTTTAGTTTATAACTCGGCTTATAGACTAACTCCAAATTATTTTTATAGCTGTAAAAGCTAAAAATACTTAAAAAATCCTTTTGGAAAAGATTTAATTTTTTTTATTTGGGGTTTAAAAAGATAGAATTTTATCAGAATATGTCAGGAAAAAATTGAAAGTGGAATGATTTGGAGTTCGAGATTTTTTATTTTTTAAATTGCCTGTTTATAAAATATAATATATAAAAGAGTTACGGGTAGATTAATAGATTTTATTCTGCCCTAAAAACTCTATACAAGAGCAGATATTTAGAGAAAAAATAATGAATAATAAAACCAGGGTCAGTGTCGTAAAATGTAAAAGCTACAACAAAATAAGTTTAAATGAAGCCATCAGCAGATGTGTTAGCCTGTTAGGCGGTTTTAAAAAATTTATAAATCCCCAGAGTAAAATTGTAATAAAGCCAAACTTATTTTTAGCGGCTGCGCCCGAAAAGGCAGTAACTACTCATCCTTTATTTATAGAAGCTGTCATTGAAAATATTATTGATATTACAGGCAGTAGCAAAAATATTATAATTGCTGACAGTTTTGGTCCTGCAGTTCCATATAACAGGACTGGCATGGAAAAGGTTTATAGTACCACAGGTATTTTAGATATTGCAAAAAGAACAGGATGCAGGTTGAATTATTCTACAGAGTATGAATGTTTATCCAACAAAGAAGGCCGGATTTTAAAAAGAATAGAAGTTATTAAACCAATAGTTGAAGCTGATGTGATAGTCAATCTCCCTAAATTTAAAACCCATAACTTAACGGTTATAACCGGGGCAATAAAGAATATGTTTGGTATTATCCCCGGGTTTACTAAAGTGGGATATCATCTCAGGTTTGATGACTTTGAGAGCTTTTCGGGAATGCTTCTGGATATAGTGTCTTTTATTAAACCGGCTTTGAATATTATGGACGGAATTTTAGGAATAGAAGGAGAAGGTCCCGGGAGGAGCGGGACTCCCAGGAGGGTAGGTCTGGTGTTGGCAAGTGATGATGCTATTTCAATGGATATTATTATGAGTAAAATAATGAATGTTGGTAAGGGTTTGAATCCTTTTTTAGAGGTTTTAAAAAAATGGAAGGTTGAGTCATACACAGATAGTAATATTGAAGTGCTTGGAGAAAAGCTATCAGATATCATGATTTATGATTTCAAGCTTCCCGGCAATATTGGTAAGAAGAGACTTATTGAAAATAATTTTATAAATACTTATATTCTGCCGCTGGTCAGAAGTTCTTTAAATCCATATGTGTATATAGACTATAATAAGTGTAACTTATGTATGACCTGCCAGAAAATTTGTCCCCGGAACTCTATCTCATATAGTAATAATAGGATTAAATTTAATCACAGGACATGTATCAGATGCTTTTGCTGCAGCGAGATGTGTCCGGAAGGAGCTATTGGCATTAAATATCCGTTTTTAGGAAACTTGATTTCTAAACTGCTGGGTATGCCGGACAGATTAAGTAAAAAATCAAAGACATCAGGTATCTAATAAGAAATGTTTAATTTCTTTTATAACCTTTTTATCATTCAGGATACTGCTGGAGTGTAATTTATTCAGCCAGCATATTTTTGGTCTTCCCAGTTCTTCCCATAGCTGAAGCGATGAATTTTTAGGAAAATAAAAATCGAATGTGGAGTTAATCATAAGAACCTTTTTGGGTTTGATTCTGTGAGCAAAAGCCAGAGGATCGCATAGGAAGCACATTTTTGTTGTCACTTTCTTTAAATCCGGCAGACCTTTAAGATCCATTCTTATTTTTTCGTATTTTATTTCTTTGATTTTTTTCAGAAAATTCGGAAAACTGGAATAGATCTCTCTGCATACTTCTCTATTTGTCTTATCTTCATATTTCTTTTCTCCGTAAGTACAGTTACCCTTTAAGGCGAATCTTAAAATTCCTTTCCAGTGAATTTCTTCCCAGTTTCCTCCACTGATTAAAAAGACACCTTTATTTATCCTATTATCGTTAGCCATTGTAATTAATGAAACCATACCTCCTAAACTTACACCGCAGATAAAGATTTTTTTGAAGGAAAAATTCTTCAGAAGAATATCTATTAATTTTTTTACATCAATGACGCATTGATGAAAAAAATAAAGTGTTTCTGTATCATTATAATATATCAACCTTTCTCCGCTCTTTTCACCCGGGGGAGTTCTATTCAAATGAAAGGGCATATTAATAAAACCACAGGATATATTATTTTCATTCATTTTATTAATGAAATGATAATAGTTACTTAATTTCTTTTTTCTGGTTGAAAATCCATGAACAAGTATAAGGAAGTTTTTATTTTTAGAGTCAGAAATATTTTTTTTACCATTCTCTTTATTTATGAACAACTCGGCATACACAGTATCATTAATCGCTATTCCTGTCTTATAAGGTGACCTATAGCTTAATTTATACTTTTTAACAGAACCATCTTCTTTATCTATTTCTTCCAGCTTATAGTCTGATTCTATGTGGTTATAATGATATAATTTCATATTTTGCTTATTTTTTATTACGGGTTAACTATACTTACAGTCTTAAGCGGATTGTTTTTTAATTTATATTAGCTTCTTTTTATTTCACTGTAAACTAAAAATATTACTAAAAAAATCTTTTTATTTAAAATATATTAAAAATAATCTTTATAATATGTATAATAAGCATATTATTTAATAATAAAAAAGTCTTGGATTTAGTATATAGGAGGATTTTATGAGTAATAATGGAGCAGGAGTTGTAAAGGGTGCTTTTATAGGATTTGTCGCTGGATTTGTAGCAGGGGCAGTTACAGCACTATTTTTGACTACTAAAACTGGTGAAGAGTTGAGGGCGGATATAAAAAGAATAGCAAAAGATATAGGAAGTAAAGTTGAAGAGAAAGCCAGCAGGGTTAAGAACATAACCAAAGATAAATACAATGAGATTATAAATAATGTTATATCAAGTTATAAAAAAATAAAGGACCTTACAGAAAAAGAAATAGAATTTATAAAAAAAATAGTAGCTGAACAAAAAGATATAGCAAAATAATTAAAAATCATTGTCTCTGGATAATTATATTTTAGACTTTTATTATATTAAAAAAGTTATTGTCCTTATAACTGCGTGTTCTAATATCAATTATCAATTGTAAACTTTAAGATGATAATTTTTTTTGAAAGGATAGTAGTATGGCAAGAGTCAAGGAGACATATCCGGTTCTGGGAATAACATGCGCTTCATGCGTAAGTAAAATAGAGACAGTGCTTAATAAAACGGATGGAGTAATCGAAGCAAATGTTAATTTTGCTACGGAGAAAGTAACCATTGAGTATGACAATGAAAAGCTGGATCTGGATAAAATAGAGAAAATAATTAAAAATATAGGTTATGAGCTTATTACCTAGAAGGGGCTGTTTTTTATTAGATAAGAAAAGATTATGAACCAGAAAAATAAGCTTACTCTAGAAGAGAAAAAAGAGCTTGCGGAAAAGAAGAATCAGAAGAAACTTCTGCAAAAGCTGGTGGCAGGAGCTGTTCTTGCTGTATTTATTATGCTGTTTTCTATGAATATAATCCCTGGATTTTCTTCACTTTCAATTAAAATCAGATATATTGTCATTTTTATATTAACCTGTCCGGTTCAGATATGGGTAGGTTCCCAGTTCTACAGTGGTCTGGTTTCGGTTTTCAGATATAGAACAGCGGATATGAACACTCTTGTTGCCGTGGGAACTCTTTCTGCATTTATTTACAGCACTGCCGTAACCTTTTTTCTGGATTATTTTATAAGTATTGGAATTGAACCACACGTATATTTTGATACGGCCGCAATAATTATCGTTCTCATACTTCTGGGAAGATTTTTTGAGGCGAGATCTAAAAGCAGCGCTTCAAGTGCAATAAGAAAGCTTTTAAAGCTAAAGGCATTAAAAGCTACGGTAATTAGAAATGGAAGGGAAGAAGAAATTGATATAGATGATGTGGTAGTTGGTGATATGATCCTTGTTAAGCCCGGAGAAAAGATACCTGTAGATGGAGCAATAATAGAAGGTGGTTCTGCCGTAAATGAATCTATGGTTACCGGAGAGTCAATACCGGTGGATAAGGAACCCGGGGATGAGGTCATAGGTTCCACCATAAATCTAACC
Organism: Candidatus Hydromicrobium americanum; assembly: GCA_002779205.1. Taxonomy (GTDB): domain Bacteria; phylum Actinomycetota; class Humimicrobiia; order Humimicrobiales; family Humimicrobiaceae; genus Hydromicrobium; species Hydromicrobium americanum. The sequence continues at coordinate 7,366 of PEXF01000069.1, read as the reverse complement.
AGCTTTTTAAAATTCAAAGCTACTAGGGTAGGCAAGGATACATTCCTCAGCCAGATAATAAAACTGGTAGAAGAGGCACAGGCTTCTAAAGCTCCTATACAGAGGTTAGCAGACAAAGTCGCCAGTTATTTTGTGCCTATAGTTATTCTGATAGCTGTAATCACTTTTACTGTATGGTTTATATGGGGTCCAAAACCTTCCATAACTTTTGCTCTGGTTAATTTTGTATCAGTACTCATAATTGCCTGTCCCTGTGCTCTTGGGCTTGCTACACCTACCGCTATACTTGTAGGTACCGGCAGAGGGGCGGAAAATGGCATATTAATAAAAGATGCTTCAAGCCTTGAGATTGCCCGAAGATTAGACACGATTATATTCGATAAGACCGGCACAATTACCAGAGGTGAACCGGAGGTAAGGGAGATAATAGTAGAAAAGAGTAGTTTCAAAGGAACAGCTGAGCAGTTACTGAGCATTGCAGCAAGTTCGGAACTTTATTCCGAGCATCCCCTTGGAAAGGCAATAGTTAGGAAGGCTAAAGAGATTGGTTTGAAGCTAAAGGAGCCGCAGGAGTTTAAATCTATAGCGGGTAAGGGAATAAAGGCGAAAGTGGATGGAATAGAAATTATTAAAGGAAACATTAAATTAATGGTGGAAAGTAACATTTCGCTAGGCAGCCTGGAAGAAGCAGGACAGGAGATTTCAAAAAAGGGTCTGACCCCTGTATTTGTTGCAATAGGTAATAAACCTGCCGGGATTATAGCTATTACCGACAGCCTGAAAAATAATGTCCAAAAGGTTGTTTCGAGATTAAAAAAACTGGGGTTGGAAGTGGTGATGATAACCGGTGATAATAAGAACACAGCTCGTGCTGTAGGAGAAGAAGCAGGCATTGACAGAGTAATTTCGGAAGTTTTACCGGAGCAAAAAGCAGAGGAAGTTAAAAAACTCCAGAGAGAGGGTAAAATCGTGGCAATGGTCGGAGATGGAATAAATGATGCCCCTGCACTGGCCCAGTCAGATATAGGGATAGCCATTGGAACCGGGACCGATGTTGCCATTGAGTCCAGTAAAATCACACTTATCAAGGGAGACTTAAGTGGTGTGCTTATGGCAGTAATGCTTTCGAGAAGTACGGTAAGAGTAATAAGGCAGAATCTTTTCTGGGCATTTTTTTACAATTTAATATTAATTCCGGTTGCCGCGGGGGTGCTTTATCCTTTTTTTGGAATACTTATAAGTCCGGTATATGCTGCCGCAGCTATGGCTTTTAGCAGTATTTCTGTGGTCAGCAATTCATTAAGACTCAGAAGATTATCATTAAAATAGAAAATTGGAATCTATAAAGAATAAAGGAAAAAAAATTGTAATAATTGGAGCTATTTCTGCGTGCACTTATACAGCAGCTAAAATCAGAAGAAAAAGTGAGAATGCAGAAATCGTTATATGTCTGACATTAGAAGTTTCTTAGCCTGTATGTGGGAACCTTCACAAATTGTAAAACTACAAGTCCGCCTATAAGAAAAAACAAAGTGCTTAGCAGAGCTATTCTCTGGCTTTTGGTAATAAAGGATATTACACCAAATGCAGTAGGGCCTATAATCGCGGACACCTTGCCGCTTACGGAATAAAAGCCAAAAAATTCAGCCTCACTATCCCTGGGGATGAGAAAAGTCATAAGACTTCTGCTTGCTATCAGAGTTGATCCCGTAGAGATAGCAGCCAATATCCAGCATATATAAAACACTGTTCTTATATTAATAAAAGCGGTTATCAGAAGTATTATTATAATCCACATAATTAAAGTTATAGTAATGGTTACTTTTGGACCTATCTTATCGGTTAGCCAGCCAAAGAAAAAAGAGCTTATAATAGTGGGTATATGTCCTAATATAAAAAGCATGGTTATTTCGAGCAACTCAAGTTTTAGGGTATTTTTAGCGTATATGGCCGCATAAAGAGCCAGAACAGAGAAAGCATTACTGAAAAGAAAATATGAAATTAAGAATTTTGTAAGATTCATACGCTTTTTTATATTCTTTAAAGTATTTGCCAGTTTTTTAAATCCATATGAAATATAAGAGGTACTGATTTTTACGGTTTTAATAGCCGGTGAATCCTTAAGTAGTATAAAAGATGGTAGTGAAAATATTAAAAAGAAGATACAGGTAATAAGAAAGGTAATTCTAATATTTAATAAATTTGACGGTTCCAGCCCTCCCCTTACGAAAGGAAAGATTAAGATTAAAATTAAAAGGCCTCCCAGATAGCCTAATGAAAAGCCGAAACCGGATATAATCCCGGTATTTTTTTTTGACGATAGCTGGGGTAAAAATGAATTATAAAACTCCATTGAAGTCTGATAAAAAACATTGGAAATAATAAATAAAATTACAGCCTGGGCAACCATTCCTTTTTTTAAGAAGAATAGAAGAAAGCTGAAAAAAATACAGGCCAGAGTAAGAAAAGTCAAAAATTTATTCTTGGATCTTGAGGTATCTGCAATTGCGCCAAATATAGGTGCCAGGAAGGATACGATTATCATAGAAATACCGCTGGCAATTCCCCACATCAAGTCTCCAAAATTTTGGGAATAAATTTCCGGGGATACTATTATACTGGTAAAATAAACCGGAAAAATTATGGTAATTATAACCACTGCAAATGAAGTATTGGCAAGGTCATATAGAGCCCATGATACAACTGGAGGCCTGAAAAGTATTCTAATGTTGTCTTTAAGAGCATTCCTCATCATATAAATAATTGTTTGCAATATTTAAAATTCAAACTTATTATCTTAAAAAAGTCATAATTTTGCTATGAAAATTAAAAAGTAGCCTTTGATATGTTTTTAGATAATTGATTTACAGGAAGATGAGCCTGAATAGAGCTTGTATGAATAGTTGCAAATAAATTGCCCGGGTAATATCATTATCATTATATTAAGAATTAATTTAAAAAATTAGGGAAATCAATGAAGGTCTCAAATTTAACCTGGAAGATTGGCGGGGAAGCTGGTTTTGGAATATTATCCACTGGAAAAATATTTTCAAAGATCTTTGCCAAAAAGGGATATTCTGTTATTGATAACAACGAATATTCTTCCCTGATAAGGGGCGGACATAATACTTATACCATCCGGATAAGCTCTAATGAAATTTTCTCCACCAATAAGGATATAAATATTTTGGTCGCGTTGAATGAGGAGACTATTAGACTTCATCAGGAAGAAGTAACATATGGAGGATATATTGTTTATGATGAAAATGATTGCAATATCGGAGATTTTAAAAAGGCGAGGAAAGATATTAATTATGTTATGGTACCTTTTTCTAAAATAATTTCAGAGTTAGGAGCCCCTAAAGTTATGGTAAATAATGTTTCATTGGGAGCATCAGTTGCTCTAATTAATTATGACCTGGAAATACTTAAAAATGTAATAAAGGATATCTTTGGCAGGAAAGGGTCTGAAATTGTTAATTTGAATATTAAATCATCTGAATTAGGATATAAATATATAAAAAAAAAATTAAAAATAAATGTTTATGAACTGGAAATAGTAAAGCCAGTAAGTAAAATGCTGGTAACAGGCAATGATGCGGTTTTTTTAGGAGCGGTAAGAGCTGGTTGTAAATTTTATGCCGCTTATCCTATGACTCCTTCTTCAATACTCCACCTGTTTGCTTCTATAGAGGACGATTATAATATTGTAACCAAACACGCCGAGGATGAAATGGCAGTGATCAATATGGCAATTGGCGCCTCTTTTGTGGGTGCAAGGGCAATGGTTGCTACATCGGGTGGCGGCTTTTCTCTTATGAATGAAGGAATAAGCAGCGCTGCCATGACTGAAACTCCTATTGTTATTGTATTATGCCAGAGGCCTGCTCCTGCCACTGGTCTGCCTACATGGACAGAACAGGGAGATATGTTATTTGCGGTTCACTCGTCTCATGGCGAATTTTTAAGGGTAGTAATAGCACCTGGTGATCCTGAAGAATGTTTTTACCTTACGGGTGAGGCATTTAATCTTGCCGACAAATATCAAATTCCGGTAATTATAATGCTGGATAAGTATTTATCCGAAAGCCATTTTTCATATGAAAAATTTGATTTTAAAAATATAACAGTGGACAGGGGCAAATTGTTAAGTAAAAGCAAAGATATAGATGGAGAATACAGGCGTTATTTTAATACTGACGATGGCATCTCTCCCAGAGTTGTAGCCGGAATAAAAGGTGGAATCCATATAGCTAACAGTGACGAACACGATGAAGATGGATATTCTGAAGAAAGTGCTCACAATAGGAAGATTATGGTAGATAAAAGGTTTAGAAAAATAAAGAAGTTGATTGAAGAAATTCCTCCTCCCAAAATTTATGGTCCTATAGATGCTGAAATTACTGTCTGGAGTTGGGGTTCTTGTAAGGGTCCTATTCTTGAAGCTATGAATATATTGAATCAGAAGGAAAAAAAAGTAAATTTAATTCACTTTACCTATTTGTATCCGTTTGACAGCGAATCTATTGAGGGAATTATTGAAGAAAGCAATAAAAATGTAGTAGTAGAGAATAACAAGACTTCACAGCTGGCAAAAATTATAATGATGAATACTGGTTACAAGATAAAAAATAAAATATTAAAATATAGTGGAAGGCAGTTTCTACCCGAGGAAATTATTAGTGGCATTGAAAAAATAGAATAGAAGTTTAAATTATTTATATTAAATGAATATTACTATTGCAATAAATGGTAATGGACAAGACTAAAAGCAAATATTCGAAAGAAAATTATAATTTAAAACCCGGAGATTTCAATACTGAAAGAAAACCCACATGGTGCTCTGGATGTGGAAATTATGGGATTTGGAATTCACTTAAAAAAACATTTGTAAAGCTTTATCTGATGCCACATGAAATCCTAATTGTCTATGGCATTGGCTGCTCGGGTAATGGTGCTAATTTTATAAAAACTTATGCGTTTCATGCTCTGCATGGAAGGGCGCTTCCGGTAGCTACAGGGGCAAAACTTGCAAATCATAAGTTGAATGTAATGATTATAGGCGGAGATGGTGATGGGGTCGGTATTGGTGGGAACCACTTTATGCATACATGCAGAAGAAATATTAATATGACTTATCTCTTGCATAATAATAAAGTTTACGGGCTTACTACTGGCCAGACTGCTCCGACAAGTGATAAAGGTTTTAAAACCAAATCAACACCATCAGGAGTGCTGGAGAAACCGGTCAATCCGGTTTTGCTGGCTCTGGCATCCGGAGCAACATACGTTGCAAGAGGCTTTTCAGGAGATACCAGTCATCTTTCAGAAGTAATAAGAAAGGCTATAAAGCATAAAGGCTTTTCTTTTATAGATGTCCTGCAGCCATGTGTAACATTCAACAAACAAAATACATATGACTTTTATAGAGAGAAGATATATAAGCTGGATGAAATTAAAAGTTATGATAAAAGTGACCTGAATGAAGCAATTAAAAGATCTATGGAAGAGGAAAAAATACCTATAGGAATTTTCTATCAGGTGGAAAGGCCATTATATGAGGATGGACTGAAGCAAATAGAAAGAAAACCGCTGGTAGATCATATTATAACAGATATAGACATTAACAGACTGCTGAATAATTATTATTAATGAATTACTGCTGCCTTGCTATACGAGAATTTGTATATGAATAACAGCAATCCGGATAAACATAGAGAATTTAAAGTAGTTGCTATATATGGCAGTCCCAAAAAAACAGGTAATACAAGCTTATTATTGGATAGATTTCTCGAGGGTGTAGCAGCAGCTCGTAAGTCGTCTGAAAAAGATATAAAAATTAAAAAGATTACAGTCAGGGATTTAAATATTTCTCCATGCAGGGAATGCTGTAATTGTTCAAGGACCGGAGAATGCGTAATAAAAGATGATATGCAGCAGGTATATAAAGAATTAATTGAAGCCGACTTTTTAGCTGTAGCATCTCCAGTTTTTTTTACTACTGTATCCGGATACCTTAAAGCTCTGATTGATAGATGCCAGAGATTTTGGTCACTAAAATACGAACACAAGAAAAAAATAATTACTAAAAAGAGAAAAGGTATCTTTATAAGTACTGCGGGCTCCGGTTCTAAAGATATTTTTAACTGTCCCAAAAAGGTAATCCGTTCTTTATTTGATGTATTATATGTTGATTATTTGTGTGATTTTGTGTTTAATAATGTGGATAGCCAGGGTGATATATTAAAAAATAAGAAAGCTATGGAGGATATATACAGATTTGGTAAAGAAAAAGCTTTTTAAATCAGGAGGTATATTGAAAAGAAATTTTCTAATAACTTTAATGGTATTTATAATTATAAGCTTCTTTATTTTTACAGGCTGTAAGTCGTCTTATGGTAATTTCACATTAATGGATCTTGATGGGAATGAAATATCATTGTCTGATTTTAATGGAAAAATTTTAATATTAAACTTCTGGGCTACGTGGTGCCCCCCCTGTAGAGAGGAGATTCCCAACTTTGTTGAAGTATATAATGAATATGAGTCTAAAGATGTTCAATTTATAGGGGTATCAAATGAAGATATTTCTACTTTAATAAGTTTTGTTGAGGATTACAATATAAGTTATCCTATTTTAATTGATAATGCAAATGTTATGGAGAAGTGGGAAATACACGCAATTCCCACTTCTTTTGTGTTTGACAGAGAAGGGCATATTATCTTTAAAAATGTTGGTATGATGACCAGAGAACAATTGGAAAACATTATAGAAGATGCGTTGTAAATGTTAGAGATTGGTTTATTTTCCGCTTTTATTGCAGGGCTGCTGGCATTTTTTTCACCCTGTGTTTTACCGCTGGTTCCAGTTTATATAAGCCTTATGTCCGGTAAAGCAATTTATAAGAGTGAGGGCATAAAAATTTCAGAAAGACTTTACTTATTTGTAAACAGTATAATTTTTGTACTGGGATTTTCTATAATTTTTATAATCCTGGGCTCAACTGCTACTGCTATCGGCCGAATGTTGAAAGACTATATTGGCATTATTACCAGAATTGGCGGAGTAATACTGATAATCTTTGGGCTGCAATATGTGGGTATTTTAAAGATCCCTTTTTTAAATGCTGTAAAAAGATTTAATATACCCGCTTCTTTTAAATCAGGTTATATAGAATCTTTTATTATAGGAGTAGTTTTTTCATTTGGATGGGTTCCCTGTGTAGGCATGATTTTATCAGCTATTTTACTTCTGGCCAGCCGGTTGGATACCCTACTTCAGGGGATTGTACTTCTTAGCATATTTTCACTTGGATTGGGTGTACCGTTTATACTTACAGGTATATTTATAAGTTTCTTTTCCAGT